>CAYVAM010000078.1:0-17836 GCA_964449275.1 uncultured Anaerolineales bacterium | reverse complement strand
CCATCCTTCCAGCCGGAGGCGTCGCTTTTCTGATGAAACACACCATCACTGACCCCGACGTTCAGGCACTTGCGGCGATTGCCGCCTCGCTTGAGGGTGACTATGTCCAAGGGAGAGATATTTGGGTGGGCAGTCCCTTTGCCTGGATTGTGACCACAAAGTCGCCGCGGCGCAGAGGCAAGATCGGCGAGCAACTGGTCTCCGGGTTTCTCGCGGCGAGGGATTTCGATGTTATACGCTCTCCCGACTCGCAGGCTGACCGTATCATCAACGGGCATCGTACGGAGATCAAGTTCTCGACGCTTTGGGAGTCTGGGATATTCACGTTCCAGCAAATTCGCGACCAGAATTACGACTTCGCAATATGTTTGGGACTCTGCCCATTCGATGCTCGGTGTTGGATTGTGTCCAAGCAAGACCTTCGTCGGTATGTTATCGGACACACGGGGCAGCACGGAGGGGCTGGGGGAACTGACACGGCCTGGATGAGTTTCGCACCGGATGAGCCTTATGACTGGCTTCGTCCGTGTGGCGGAAGCCTGCGTGATGCAGTTCGCATCCTGCGCGAACGATACCCGCGCGCACAGGAATAATGGGGTACGTTCGTTACTTCTGGCCGAATGAGGTGCATCGGGTCTTACTTTTTCAAACTGAAGCACTACCCGCTCTCGCTGGCGGGCATCCGCGCCGTCCGCGAGGACGCCGAACGAGGGGAGATGCATGCGCCGCCGCCCTGAACCTCTCCGCGACCGGCGCCGCGTGTGCCTCGCGCTGTGCCTCCTGCTGGCCGCGTGCCCCGCGTGCGTGGCGCCGAGGAAAGACCCCCCGCCGCCGGTCGTCGCGCCCGAGACGTTTTCCCACACCGGCACGGAGATCGTGCCGGACAGGTGGTGGCTTGCCCTGGAGGATTCTCGGCTCAACGAGTTGATCGAACGAACCCTGGCGGGGAACCTCAGCCTGCGAATCATGTGGGATCGCCTGGACCAGGCGTCCGCCACCGCTCGCCGGGCGGGTGCGGCCCTTTTCCCGAATCTCACCGGAGATGCGGGCGCCCTGCGAACGCGACGAACCACCCTCGGCGAGCCAACCACGTATCGGAATACGTACTCGTTGGGGCTTGCGGCGGCATACGAAGTCGACCTCTGGGGGCGCGTCCGGTCAACGGTCAGCGCCGCCGAACTCGAAGTTCGCGCCAGCCGGGAAGACCTGGCCGCTGCCGCCATGACCCTGGCCGCCGAGGTGGCGGGCACGTGGTACCGGATCGTGGACCTGCGCGGACAGATCGAACTGCTCGACGAGCAGATCCGCACCAACGAAGAATACCGCGAGTTGGTGACGCTCCGTTTCCGCCGCGGGAAGGTCTCGGCGGTCGACGTCCTCCAGCAGCATCAACTCGTGGAAGCCACCCGGGCCGAGAGGATCCAGGCCGAATCGAGACTCAAGGTGCTGGAGCATCAGTTGGCGATCCTGGTGGGCCGCTCCCCGGATGCCCGGGTCGCGACTGCCGAGGGCAAGTTGCCGGTGCTGCCTCCCGTGCCTCGCACGGGCCTTCCCGCCGAGTTGATCCGGAAGCGACCGGACATCCGTAGCGCCTACCATCGCCTGCAGGAGGCCGACCAGCGGGTCGCTGCGGCGGTGGCGGACCGTTTTCCGCGGGTCAGTCTGGCCGTCGGCGCCGAGACGTCCGCCGAAGAGGTCCGCAACCTGTTCGACAACTGGTTGGCCAGCCTCTCAGCCAACATGGTCGCTCCCCTGTTCGATGCCGGCGAGAGGGAAGCCGAAGTCAGCCGCACCCGCGCTGTGGCGTCGGAGCGGCTTCATGCGTACGGCCTGACGATTCTCGAGTCGCTCAAGGAAGTCGAAGACGCGCTTGTCCAGGAACACCAGCAGCAGCGGTTCCTGGCCAGCATCGATCAACAGATCGATCTGGCGACAAAAGCCACCGAACAGACGCGCCAGCGGTACGTCGGCGGCGGGTTCGACTACCTGCGCGTCCTGGCCGCGCTTCAGTCACAGCAGCGGCTCCAGCGAAACCGGCTCCAGGCCCGGCGCGAACTGATCCAGTTCCGGATCGACCTGTACCGTGCCCTCGGCGGCGGATGGGAGATGACGCGCCCGGCCGACGGCGAGGACGCAGACGCGAGCAGGTGAGTCCGCTACGGACACCAAACTCGAACGAGGTCAAGAGCATGGCGTCGGAATCCGAAACCCCTGCACCGCTCACCAACGAAGCCCCGAACACTCGTCCGCCGATGCGCCCCGGCCGGCGCTTGATCGGCGTGGTCCTGCACGTCCTGCTGCCGCTTGCCCTCTTGGCCGGTGGCGCCCTGTTGGCCGCGCACTTGATCGCCACCGGCCCGGAAGCCAAGCAGAGACCGCCGGTATCGCGCGCCCGCTTGGTGGACGTCGAGGAGGTCACCTTCTCGCGGCACCGGGTGGTCCTGCATGCCATGGGGACCGTCTGCCCGGCCCGGTCCGTCGAGATGTACCCGCGCGTGGGCGGCAAGATCGTCGAGGTCGCCGACGAGTTCCTTCCGGGCGGCCGCTTCCGCGCGGACGAGCCCGTCCTCCAGATCGACAAGGAGGACTACGAGTTGGCGGTCGAACGGCGCGAACTCGACCTGAAGCAGTCGGAACTAGCCGTCGAGCAGTCCGAATTCGCCATCCAACAGAAGCAGAGCGCCGTCGCCCGCACCGAAGGCGAACTGAAACTCGAACTGGGTCAGCAGGCTGTCGCCCGACGCGAATACGAACTCCTCGGGGAAAACATCAGCGAGACCGAAAAGGAACTGGTCCTGCGACAGCCTCAGTTCCGAACGGCCCAAGCGGCGGAGCAGGCGGCCAAGGCGGACCTGAAGCACGCCCAAGTGGCCAAGAAAACGGCCGAGACGGCCACACATGAGGCCCGGAACAGCCTGCGGCAGGCACAACTCGACCTCCAGCGCACGGTGATCCGAGCACCTTTCAACGCGGTCGTCAAATCCAGGGACGTTGACCTCGGCACCACGGTCTCCACCGCCACTCGACTCGCCACCCTGCTCAGTACGGACGAGTACTGGATCCAAGCCGCCGTCCCGGTGGATCAGTTGAAGTGGATCCGCATCCCTCAATCGACGACCGAGCAAGGGGCGCTCGTGCGAGTGTACAGCGAGGCGGCCTGGGGGGCCGACCGGTTCCGGACAGGCCGTGTCTGTCGGCTTGCCAGCGACCTCGAGGAACAGGGCCGTATGGCCCGCCTGCTGGTCTCCGTCAAGGACCCGCTCGCGGTGACCGAGGCCAACCGCGGCCGGCCCCCCCTCCTGATTGGCATCTACGTGCGCGTCGAAATCGAGGGTCTGGAACTGGAGTCGGCGGCAGCCGTCAGCCGCAGCCTGCTCCGCGACGGCAACCACATCTACGTCATGAACCGGGACGGCCGGCTCGAGATCCGGCCCGTCACGATCGCCTTCAGGAACCGCGACCACGTGCTGGTTACCGGAGGGATCAAGGCCGGTGACCGCCTGGTGGCGACGGACCTGGCGGCGCCCGTTGAGGGCATGCCGCTTCGCGTCCGGACAGACGAGGCGCCCGCGAAGGCCCCCGCCGAGGCGGGCACGCCGCACGCTGCCGCCTCGGAGGCGACCCCCTGATGAGTAGTTCCCCCTCGATTCCGGAGGTGAAGCCGGGCCCCATGGCCTGGATGGTCCGTAACCGTGTCACCGCCAACCTGCTGATGCTGGTCTTTCTGGTCGGCGGGTTCATCGTTGCCAGCCGGATCAAGCAGGAAGTGTTCCCGGACTTCGACCTCGACACGGTGACCATCTCGGTCCCGTACCCCGGTGCCAGCCCCGAGGAGGTGGAGCGCGGCATCATCCTGGTCATCGAGGAGGCCATCCGCGGCATCGACGGCGTCAAGGAGGTCAGCGCCAGCGCGAACGAGGGACGGGGCGCCGTCTCCGCAGAACTTTTCGAGGACGCCGATCAACAGAAGGTGTACCAGGAGATCAAACAGGAGATCGACCGCATCACGACCTTCCCCGAAGACGCCGAGGAACCGGAAGTCGTACTCCAGATCCACCGGCGGCAAGTGCTGACGGTCGAGGTGTACGGCAACGTGGGCGAATGGGCGATGCGCGAGATCGTCGAGCAAGTCCGCGACCGACTGCTCCTCGACCCCGACATCACACAGATCGACATCCAGGGGGATCGACAGTACGAGGTCCACATCGAGGTCCCGGAGGAGAATCTCCGGGCGTACGGTTTGACGCTCGACGCGATCGCACGCAAGGTCCGCGCGACCTCGGTCGAACTGCCCGGCGGCAAGATCGAAACGCGCGGAGGCGAAATCTTGCTGCGCGTCAAGGAGCGGCGCGACTGGGCCAAGGAGTTCGCCAGCATCCCCATCGTCACCACACCCGCAGGCACGGTCCTGTACCTCGACAACATCGCGACCGTGCGCGACACCTTCGAGGACACCGACTCGCTGGGCACCTACAACGGCGCCCGCGCCATGGGCATCGCGGTCTACCGCGTAGGCGATCAGACGCCGATCGGGGTCTCCGACGTGGTCCGCAGGGCCATGCGCGAGATTGCCCCCGACCTGCCACCCGGCGTCCACTACGGCATCCGGAGCGACAGGTCGGATATCTACCGGCAACGCCTGGAACTCCTCCTGACGAACGCCGCTCTCGGCCTCGTGCTCGTGCTCCTGGTGCTCGGGCTGTTCCTGGAGATGCGCCTGGCGTTCTGGGTGACGATGGGCATTCCCATTTCGTTCCTGGGCGCGTTCCTGTTCCTGCCGCTGGTGGGCGTGACGATCAACATGATCTCGATGTTCGCGTTCATCATCACCCTGGGCATCGTCGTGGACGACGCGATTGTTGTGGGCGAGAACATCTACGACTACCGCCGGCGCGGCATGGGGTTGGTCGAAGCGGCGATCCGCGGAGCCCGTGACGTGGCCCTGCCGGTCTCCTTCAGCATCCTAACGAACATCGTCGCGTTCACGCCATTGATGTTCATTCCAGGCGTCATCGGAAAGATCTGGGTCGCCATCCCGATGGTGGTCGTTACCGTCTTCACCATCTCGTGGGTCGAGGCCCTGTTCGTGCTGCCGGCCCACCTCGCTCACGCGAAAGAGGGCGGCCGTACCCGCATCGGCCACTGGCTGCACCTTCGGCAGCAGCGATTCAGCAGGGCCTTCGCGCGGTTCATCGAGAAAGGCTACGGGCCGTTCATGGACCGCTGCCTGCGTGTCCGCTACCTTACTGTGGCCGCGAGCCTGGTGGTGCTGGCAGCGGTCGTGGCCTACGTGGTGAGCGGTCGGATCGGGATAATCCTCATGCCCAAGGTCGAAGCGGACTATGCGTTTGCCTCTGCGGTGCTGCCCGTCGGCAGCCCCTTCGAGGCGGTCGCGGGCGTCCGCGACCGCCTCGAAGGGGCTGCCAACGAGGTCGCTGCCGAGAACGGAAGCGACCGACTGCTCGAGGGCGTCTTCGCGCTGATCCGGGAAAACGTCGTCGAGGTCCGGGCCTATCTGACCCAACCGGACGTCCGCCCGATCAGCACCGCCAAGTTCACCCAACTGTGGCGCGAGAAGGTGGGGCAGATCCCCGGCCTGGAGTCGCTCCAGTACCTGTCCGACAGAGGCGGCCCAGGCTCCGGCCCATCTCTGACCGTCGAACTAAGCCATCGCAACATCGACGTCCTCGACCTCGCCGGCGCCGACCTGGCCCGGACCCTGGCCGGTTTCCCAAACGTCAACGACATCGACGACGGCTATACGCCCGGCAAGCAGCAGTTGAGTTTCACGCTGCTTCCCGAAGGTCACAGTCTCGGTCTGACCGTCTGGGAGATGGCCCGGCAGGTCCGCAACGCGTTTTACGGGGCCGAGGCCCTCCGGCAGCAGCGCGGCCGCAGCGAGGTCAAGGTCAAGGTCCGCCTGCCGGAGTCGGAGCGTGTCAGCGAGTACGACATCGAGCAACTCCTCATTCGCACCCCTGCCGGCCGCGACGTGCCGTTGCGGCAGGTCGCCCGGGCTGAGCGCGGCCGGGCCTACACCACCATTACCCGCCGCCAGGCCCGACGGACCGTGACCGTCACCGCCAACGTCGAGCCCATCGGCGAGACCAGCAAGGTCCAGGCCACTCTCACCTCGGACATACTGCCGCGCCTCGTCCGTGATTACCCCGGCCTCGGCTACAGTTACGAGGGTAGGCAGGCCGACTTCCGCGAGAGCATGCAGAGTCTGAGCTTCGGGTTCGTCATGGCTTTGCTGGCGATCTACGTTCTCCTGGCCGTCCCCTTCAGCAACTACGTCCAGCCCCTCGTCGTCATGGTCGCGATCCCGTTCGGTGTCGTCGGGGCCGTGCTGGGGCACCTGCTCATGGGCTACAACCTCAGCGTCATGAGCATGATGGGGATCGTGGCCCTGGCGGGCGTGGTCGTCAACGACTCTCTGGTGTTGATCGACTACGCCAACCGGTTGCGCCGACGGGGCGCCGGGCCGCTCGAGGCCATCCACCAAGCCGCCATCCGTCGTTTCCGCCCCATCCTGTTGACCACGCTGACGACCTTCGGCGGCCTGACGCCGATGATCTTCGAGACCTCCCGCCAAGCGCGGTTCATGATTCCCATGGCCCTGTCGCTCGGATACGGCATCCTCTTTGCCACGCTCATCACGCTGTTGCTGGTGCCCTGCCTGTACATGATCGTGGAGGACGCGCGGCGTCTGGTCCGAGCCGTCAAGCCCGCGCCTGCGCAGGAGCCGACCGCTCGCGATCATCTTTCGCCCGAGTCGAGTTGACCGTTCCACCACATCGGGAAGCGCCCGGGCCTACAACGCTATGTGGCGCGGTTGCAGCAAGCGAACCTATCCGAGGCCCCTGGATAACACGCGGCAACAGGATGCCCGCTGCTTCCCGGAAACTACAGCGAGAGCACGTACTCAACGAGATCGCCGATCTCCTGCTGCGTGAGCGAGCCAATGTCGCCGCGCTCCTTGCCGTGCTTGTCCTTGATGATCAACTCCTCGATCGTGGTGAAGCGACCGTCGTGCAGGTACGGCGCCGTGCGCCAGGTCTCAATCAGGGTGGGTGTGTCGAAGTCCGCCCGGTAATCGTACGGGGTTTTCGACGCCACGTCGTAGATTCGCAGATCCGTGTACAGGGGAGCCGGATGGCACTTGGCGCAGCCGACCTTGTCGCTGAAGAACAGCCGCTTGCCTCGCTGGGCCGCCGTGCCGAGCCGACCGTTTACGAGGTACGGACTGGGGACCGGCCGGAGCGACTTTAGATACTCGTCAATGGCCACGGCATCTTTTTCCCGGCATTCGGCAAACAGGATGTGGGTGAAGCCCGCGCGGACGCCTACCTCGGCTGAGGCCCGCACGCCTGCGGCCATCGCCGGCGGGGTCTTATGGGCAAGGAGCAGGCTCTTCGTGTTTTTCAGATTGCCCATCCCGTCGTTCAGCAGGTCCCAGTTCAGACCGTCGGTCCGGGCATCCGGATGGCAACTGGCACAACTCTGCCACTGCTGCACACAAAGCGCCGCGTCGTTGAAGAGCATGCGACCGCGTCGCCGGGCGGTGAGTTGCGGCTTGGGGCCCAGCGGCATCGTGCCCGCCCTGCTGCCCGAGTCGGCCTCCAGAGGAACCACGGCCACCGTATCCGTGAAGTATTCGGCAACGTAAGCGTTGGACCCGGCGATGGTCACCCCACGGGCCCCTTTGCCGTTGAGCCTGATTCGCCGCCGCAAACCGACCAGGAACGTCAGATCATTGGACACGCCGGCGACGGTGCCCAAGATATAAAGGTCTCGCTGCTCGTAGTCGCTTGCTTCCCCTTTGCCCGCCAGGCCGGCGCGGTAGCGGCGGAAATAGTCCAATATCTCATTGCGGTCGTCATAGGTGACTTCTCCCACGCTGCCTGCGTCCGGCGCCACCGCCATCGCCAGCAGTTTGGCCAAAAGGGCGGGCGCATTGATGAGGCTCACCTCGTGGCTGCCGGCGTGTGTCACGCAGACCCATTTCCCGTCGGCGGTGCAGGCTACGCCCCACGGGTTCGCCGCACCCATGTCCATATCGTCCAACAGCACCGTGTTGACCAATCTGCTTTCCGCCGCGTCGATGATGCTGAGCGCGTTGGCGTTCATCCACCCGTAGCCCACCTGCGTGGTGGGCAACTCGTAACGGGCCATCAGATGTGTCACGTATGCATATTTGCCGTCCGGCGAAACGCACACACCACGCAGGCCGGTCGCCCCGTCCGGAAGGCGGATGGTGGACGTCCGGTTGGTCTTCGTATCGACGACGGTCACCGCACCCGACACGGGGTAGACATCGGCGCGACCGGCAGGCAGGTGGTTGATGACCAGCACGGACTTCCCGTCGGGGGTGACGGCGGCGGCAAAGGGTTCACGGACCGCGGGCACCCGCACCAATTCCTCGTTCGTCAGGAGGTCTATCACGGAAATGTCGTTGCTGAACCGGTTGCACACGTACAGCCGCTTGCCGTCGGGCGCGACGGCGGGGCCAATCGCCGTGTGCCCGGCCGTGATGCGGGCGGTCACCTCACCCGACGCGGCGTCAATGGCGAAGACAGTGCTTTGCGCAGCGGCGCAGGTTACGTACAGCCTCTTCCCGTCGGGGCTTAACACCAGGCCGGTCGGCTCAGCGGGCATGCGGATTGAGCGGATAACCCTGCGGCTGTGAAGGTCCACGAAGGCAATCTGCCTGGCATCCGCATTGGCGACGTACAGAGTCCTGCCGTCTTTCGATGCAACCAGAGCACAGGGACCCAGGAAGTTGCCCGCGTCTCCGGTGCCGCCCATCGCGGGTAGCACTATGCTCCACGCGCCCACCACCCAGAGCCACCTGCGGAGGCTGCTTGTTGTAAGTTGGACTGTTTTCATCTCGTGCGACCTGGAGTGCCACATCCCTTCGACATAGCCACATACAAGGGGCTTTGACGCAACAAGGCCGACCGCCGGTCCTAATCCCGGGCTCTTCCGGCGAGATGGTCAAGGACGCAAGCCAGTAAGCCACCATCGCAAGTTACCACACGCAATCTCGCACTGCCAGTATCATCTCGTGCGGGTTCGGAAGTACGGGTAACAGAGGGGGAACCCCGGGCCGGAGATTGTTCTGGCCGGGAAGATCGTTGTGGAACGCTGAGCAACGGCAGGATCGAAGTCGCGGTGAAACCAGGCGACGAACCCCAGGAGCAACCATCAACGCCGGATCCATCACTCGATCAGGGCCGCCGTCTGCCGACGCCACTCCAGCGCGGTTGTGGCGCGGGCCAGGTCGATCGGGTTCAGGTCGTCGGTGATGACAACGCCTCCTGCCCGATCCGTTTTCACCTCGCGGCGTGAGAGTTCGTAACTCAACTGATCCGCGCCTCCGCCGGCATCCGCCTCCCGCCACAGCGGCAATAAACCCATCGGCCGTTGCAGTGCAAACACGACGATCACCTGCACGGCAGACACCTCGTCGCCGGTGCGAAAGGCCCGCAGCCTGTCCGGGCCAAACACCTCGCCAAGGGTGCGGAAGAGCGAATCCGTTACGAAGTCGCCTTCCGGTCGGCCGATGAAGTTGATCGCCAGGATGCCGTCGTCCGTGAGCCGCCGCTTGATCAACTCAAAGAACTCGCGCGTAATCAGATGGAACGGGATCGTGTCGGAGTTGTATGCGTCCAGGACGATAAAATCCACCAGGTCGCAATAGCCGGCCAGGTATTGGCGTCCGTCCTGGATGAAGACACGGCCTGGGGGGGCCTTTGGCGCTGCCTGCTCCGCCCGATGTCCGTCGTCGGCCTGCGCGACGTGCGCTGTTGTCACCGCTGATTGGCGCCGGGGAAAGCGCGACAGGTCCACGTGGTGGCGGGTACCGTCCGGGTAGTAGATTTCGCCGCGATAACCGAAATAGGCTTTGGCCAGTTCGACCATTTTGACGTCGATCTCGACGGCGGTCCAGTCGGCCTCGTAAAACTCCATGACGCGGGGAAACATGCCGCCGGCCAGACCGATCAGAACACCTCGCCGACCGGCGCCCAAATCCGGGTAGAAGTACGGCAGCAGTTCCAGGTAATAACGGTCCGATTGCAGGATCGCACCGGCGCCAACCAAATCAATGTCGAGCGGCATGCCGGTCTGCATAATGCCGTTGACCATCAGCATCCGATGCGGTCCCCGGCCGGGCACCTCGCGCTGGATCACTCGCAGGTCGCCGTAGGCGCTTTCGGTGTGAAACAACTCGCCCTCCAGCGTCAGTTCGGCGGGATGCGCCACCGCCGGCAGCCCGGCGGCAAGAAGCAGGACGGTCGCTCTTCCGCGCGACACGATTGTCAGTCCCAGTGCGCCGAGGCCGATCAGCGCGCCCGCGCAGATCAGCAGCGACACCCGCGTGCCAAGGGTCGGGATCATCCACAGGCTGACCACCAGCACGCCTCCCACGCTGCCGACCGTACTGAGCGCGTAGACTGACCCGCTGGTCGAGCCGACCCCCTCAACCTTTCGGGCACGCAGGCGGATCACGTACGGGCCGGCCATCGCCAGCAGCGTCAGCGGCAAAAAGAAGATGATAAGGGCACTCGCGATCGCGCCCCAGGCAAGCCCGAGCCAGTTACCGAGCGGCACGAGTACCGCCGTCAAGGGAGGCACCAGCAGCGCGGAGCCGCCGGCGAGCATCACCAGCAGATACAGGATCCATTCCTTCGGGAGGCGGTCCGCGACCCGCCCGCCGATTGCGTAGCCGACCGCCAGGCAGACCAGCGTCACGCTCAGGAGGGCGGCCCAGACGGAAAGACTGCTGCCGTAATACGTCCCGATGACGCGGGTTCCCAACACCTCCAGGGCTAACACCGTCGCCCCGGTGATCGTGACGAGGACAAGCAGGAACGTGCGGCCGATTCGCGGGGGCCTGTTTGCGGCGTTCTCGTTCATAAATGCGCCTTGGACGCCTTCCCCCACCTATCGCACGTCTTGGATTACGTCACTCCCCCGCCCGGCCCGTCCCAGGCAGCGGGACGCCGCACACGCCACTATACGTTGCCAGCCACAGCGTCCCACCGACCGTGTCTTCGCACAGAACGACCGGCCGAAAGACGCCTTTGAGGAAGGCGATCCGCTTCTGGCCGTCGTGGAGGTAGTTTCCCTTCTTGCCGCAGGTCAATGATGAGGTTGCGGGCTCCACCTTTGCCGACGCGGCCGCCCACCGCTCGCCGTCAAAGACAATGGCGTCGGCGTCGGGGAACTTACGGGTTGACCTCAAGGAGACGGGCAGCGCGACCGTGGTCTTTTCGGTTCGCGCGACAACGCGCTTTCCCTCGGCAGCGATGGCGACGATCTTGCGATCCGGCACGACGCCCACGAGTTCCAGCCGGCCCGAGCGCCGATCAAACCGACTGATCGTGCCGCCGTCACCGCCGAACCAGACGGCCTCTTTCCCGGCCGCCGCCGCCGTCGCACGCCAGTAAAAACGCAACCCCTTTCGAACCACGGGCAGATAGCGGCCAGCCTTGGCATCGTAGACGGACAGGCCGTTCTCGAAGATCGCCCAAGCCCTGCCGGCCACCTGTTCGATACCCAATAGTGCCGGGTGGCCCTCGGCAAACACGATCTTGTGTCCGTGGGAATGGGAGATGAGCAGCAACTCCGGCTGTTCGCCGCCGACGGCCAGTTCGTCGTTGCGAATGTCGAAGCGGCCCTGCCAGCGGCCGTCGGACTCGGCAGCCAGACAGCCGCCCGACAGGTAATAGCCCGCGTAATAGCGCTCCGGGATCATGCGGTACACGCCCCAGACCCGGCGGCCGCATCCGCAAAGCGCATCGACACTCTCCGGCCCGATACGGTCCGGCTTGACGGTCCCCCTCTGGCCCATGATCCAACGATGCTCGTTCTTCAGGTTCCCGCTCTTGATGAGCGTCCATCGCCCGGCTTTCCAGTGGAGCAGCCCGAGCCCGCTGGCGTGCGGACGCCAGCGTTTCACGTGGGCCATGCCCGGATGGGCGCCCAGTTGGACGATCTTGTCGTAAAGCGTGCACGCCACCCAGACCTCGTCGCCACAACTGAGCATCGCGCCGGCGAATCGGACGTCCACGTCGTCCACTTTTTCGGCGACCGCCCAGTTGCCTGATGCCGTTTCCAATCGGCTGATCCCACCACCAACGAATGCTTTGGCTGTGCTGTCATAATCCGGCTGGCTGGTGACGAAGAAAGCCTGCGGCGTTGCGGCCATGGCGACCGGGCGGCCGGCGGCCAGTCCGTTGCCGGCCTTGAACGAATCCGTCTTGCCGGTCGCCGGGTCGTACCGCACCACGCCGCTGGTGGCCAGGCCCCAGACCGTTCGGCCCTGGGGGCTCGCCTGCCACGTCTGGGTGCTGATCTGCTTCCACCGTTTGGCCGCCGCGTCAAAGCCCAGCAGGCGGTCTATGCAGATCACGTAAAGGCCGTCATCAGTGGCGAAGATCGAGGGGAGCAGCGCAAGCGTCCGGTTCCGCCACAGCCGCTCCCAGAAGCCGCGCCCGACGACCTGGGCCAACTGCGCCTGCCCGGGGAAATCCGGCAGCCTCTGCCACTCGTGCTTGCCCGAAGCCAACCACCACGCCCCCGCGTCGCTGACGAGCCACACCCCGCTGGGTCCGGTGCACAGGCGCCCAAGGTTGAACTTCACGCCGTCCAGGGTGGTGATCTTACCGGTCTTCCGGTCGAGTCCGGCCAGCCCTCCTCGCGTCGCCAACCAGACGTTGTCACCGTCCCGCGCGATGGACTGGATCGGCCGATCCGGCAGACCGTCCGGCTGGCCGAACCGTCTGAGCACTTTGCCGGCAGCGCCGTCCACCTCGTAAAGGCTGTGGTCGGCGGCGGCCCAGAGGGTTTGTCCGTCAACCGCGTAGCAAAGGAGTTTACCCTTGCGGCTAAAGGTCCGCGGATTAAGAACCGGCGTTTCGCCGATGTCCTTGGGTACGGCGGATTCCTTGCCGGCCGGTACGAGAACGGAACTGAGCAGGCAATTCCCCCGTCGCCATAACTCGTCCATGGCCCGTTTGACCTGGGGTGGCGGCGAGTCGCCCTGCGCATAAGCGGGTGAGGTTAGCACAAGGGAGGCCAGCAAAAACATCACGTGTTTCATAACGCAACTCCTATCCGCCGGGCGGTGCTCCGCGTCGGCCAACAGCGCTGCCAGACGACCGCAAGCCGAACGCTTCAGGATCGAGGATTCCCGAGACGTCGTTCAGGTCGCGCCCTTACCTGGGCACTCTTCCCGCTTAATCCCCCGGTAGACCCTCATGGTTTCGGTCAGTTTGCTGAGGCGGTATCACCAGTATGCCACGGAGTATTGCGAACCACACACTGCCCAAGCCGTCGCTCCGCGAGTCACCGGCCGGTGGCCCGTGGTGCGTCCGCCCTGGCGAGATCAACATGGCAGCGGACGGTGGCCGCCGACACTTGTACGCGATGCCCATCGTGCTATAGTGAAGCCGAAGCGGATCAAAGCGGGCGAAGCATGACTGAGGTCTCAGAGAAAAACCGTCCGATCGTCCGGCGTGCCATTTTTCGGGTGGTCGCAGCGATCTTTATCGCCCTGGCCACGTGGGGGCTCGTGCGGCTCGCCATGACGCGGTGGCACTCTGCGGTGGCGCCGCCGGGTCCGGATGGCTCGCCGGTCGTCGTGCAGGCAACCGTGACGGCGCGAGAATCGGATTCCGTCGTCCGGGTTCGCCTCCAAGAGGGTCCCCGCCGGGGAGAAGTTCTGGATGCCGCCGTTCAGCCGCACAAGGTCCGATACGCCGTGCCCGGCCGTCGTTGCCTTGTGCGCGTGAGTGATTCCGATGACGGCGCCACGGCGGCGACGTTCTGCGGCCCGGTGCGCGAGGACCGGCTGCTGGCGCTGTTGGCGGTGGGCGCGGCGGTGGCCGTCCTGGCTTTGGGCGGGGCGGGAGTGCGGACGCTTGCGGTGGTCGCCCTGGGATCGGTGCTCGTTATGGGCGTGCTGCTGCCGCTCGTTGTGGACGGTTTGTCGCCGATTCTGTGCGCGGCAGGGATCGCCGTGCCGATCGCGGTCGGGGGCCTGCTGGTGGTGGGCGGCGTGAACCTGAAATCGGCGTCGGCTGTAATCGGCTGCTGCGCGGCGGTGCTGCTGGCGGCATGGCTGCCGCAGATGGCCTCGAATCTGCTCGCCCTGACCGGCCTGGAGGTGAGTTTCGGCCGGTACTCCCACCTGGACGTGGCCCTGTGGTACAGCCAGGGGCTGGCGCGGGTTGATTTTGCGGACCTGCTCATCGCGGGGATGATTCTGTCGGGCCTGGGGGCGACGATGGACGTCTCGATGTGCGTGTCTGCGGCCGTCTTCGCGAGCGAGAAGCGCGATAAGCCGCTGCCGGCCGCTCGGCTCTTTCATCTTGGCGCCGGCGTCGGCCGTGACGTCCTCGGCATGATGGCGATTACGGTGGTCCTGGCGGTGGTCGGAACGCAGTTTGACATGCTCGTCCTGAACCGACTCGCGGGCTCGGTGGATGTCATGCTCGCGGTGGCCAACCGCGAAGAAGTTGCCGGCCAAGTGGTGCGTGTCCTGTGCAGCGTCGCCGCGTTGGGCCTGTCAGTTCCTCTGACGGCATGCGCGGCGGCCGTCGTGAGAAGCCTGAATGACCGTCGAGCGTAAATTGCGTGCCACGGTCGCCGCCCTCGCCGCTGGAGTCGTGGTGCTGGGCGCGGCGGCCGCGGACTTGCACTATCGGGCCAGGCTCGGGCGCGCCGAGTTTCTCACGTTCACGAACGTGCGAGGCGAGCGTTGGTCGGAGCAGGATGCGCTGGCGCACGTTCTGCGCGTCGGCCGGGCCGTTGAAGACCTTCAGGACAAGCCGCTGCGCGTGAACCCCGCGCGCGGGTCGCCTCGGAATCGCTTTCAACCGTGCTTGCTGAGGATCATGACCGGCCGGTACCGCGGGCACGTGGTCCTGGGGCGGAACCTGCTCCAGTTCAGTCCGGCGCACAACGCGCACCTGCGGCCCGGGACGCTGCTCCGCGTGACGGTGTGCTCGCAGGACGAGGCCGTCTCGCGGGTCGATATCCTGAAGCCGATCATCCGCACACCAGACGTGGTGTGGTTAGTGGCGGTGGCGCTGCTGGTGGGGATTGCCGCGCTCGGTCTTCGCGGCGTTGCCTTGACGGGGGCCCTCTCGCTGACCGGCGCCGCGACGCTATTCGTCCTGCTGCCGCTGGCGGCGGGTCGTCTGCCGGTCATAGTGGGACTGGCGGTTTTCGTGCTGCTGGTCGCGGTCGTGTGCATGCTTGTGGGCGGTGGTCCCGGGCGAAAAACGGTGGCGGCCGTGGGTGGGGCCATGATCGGCCTGCTCGTGGGGGGCGCCGTGGCGTGGGCGATGCAGTGGTGGTTGGACTTCAGCGGCTTGGAGAACACCTACGCGGTTTTCCTGCGAGACCTGCTCGGCAAGGGCGCGGCATCGTTCGACTTCGCTCGCCTTCTGACGCTGGCGGCGGTCGTGACGATCCTCGGGCTGACGCTCGACCTGGGGGTGAGCGTCGCGTCGGCGATGGACCACGTGGCCCAGGCCCACCTGCAGGCCGAACCGCGCCGGCTCCTTCAGGTGGGCTTGGCCCTCAGCCGCGACATCACCGGCACGATGGTGGTCACGCTGGTTTTCGTGTGGCTGGGCGTGAACGTGACCATCTTTCTGCTGCCGTGGGCCATCGGTGTGACGCCGCGTGAACTCGTCAACAGCGAGGCGTTCTGCGCGCAGGTTGTTCTGGTTGCGTCGGGGACGATCGGGCTGGTGCTGAGCGGTCCGGCAACCGCCCTGGTCGGTATGCGACTGCTCTGCCGGCCCAAGTCGCCGATAGACGATGTGCGTCGGCAGTCCTACGGCCGCAAGGCGATGTGGATACTCCTGACTGCCCTCGCCGCCATAGCCGCGTTGCTGCTCTGGTGCGGGGTCCGCGACATCGAGCCGGCCGGCGGCTTGCCGATCGTGTGGAAGTGGTCCGGCCCGGTTGCCGTTGATATGCCGTCGGCCGAGGCGGCGCTCGATGAAGCCGAGGACAGGATACAGGCCGGCCGGTTGAACGCCGCCGCTCAGACCCTCTGGCGAGTCCTGGATAGCGACCCCGCCAACGGGCGGGCGCACCGTGACGTTGCGTACGTGTACGCGGCCCGCGGGTGGTACGTCCTGGCGGAATCCGAAATCGAGCAGGCCCTGCCGGCTCTGCCGAAGGATTCGGAGGCTCATTACATCGCCGGCACGGTTTACTACGAGCGCGGGCGCCCCGACGACGCCCGGACTCACTTCGAGAAGGCCCTGGCGCTGGACCCGACGAACGCAAAGGCCGCCGACGCGCTGGAATCCTTCTTCCCATCGGCAACGCTGCCCTGACCGCCGGCCTATCACACGTCCTCATCCGCTTGCCGCAAGGGCATCCGCATCCAGGCCAACGGCGTTGACTCCCATGAATGGAGGGCGTAGGATGCCGCCTGTCCTGTGGCATTCCGTGCGTGGGTTTGCGCTCGCCCCCAGTGGGTCGTGTGAACGAGCGCCGGGAGGAATGGGTGACCTACCGCAACGCCACAATCCACTTCATGAGCGGGACGGGCAACTCGTTCCGGGCCGCCACCTGGATGGCCGAGGCCGCCCGCCGGAGCGGCGCCGACGCCCGGCTGCTGCCCATCGGCAAACAGCGGCCGGACGAGGGCGCCGAGAAGGGGGACCAAAGTCTTCTCGGCCTCGTCTTTCCGACCCACGCTTTCACGGCGCCGTGGCCTGTGCTGCGCCTGGCCTGGCGGTTGCCGCGCGGGGGCGGCACGCACGCCTTCGTGGCGCCGACGCGGGCGGGCACGAAGTTCGGCCGTCTGTTCCTGCCCGGCCTCGAGGGTACGGCCGGCTACATCGTCGCGCTCCTTCTTGCGCTGAAGGGTTACTCGGTGCGTGGTGTGACGGGCATCGACATGCCCTCGAACTTTATGATCGCGCATCCCGGTTTTTCGCCGGCCTCCGCCAGGGCCATCATCGCGCGGGGCGAGACGAAGGCCCGCGCTTTCGCCCAGACCGTTCTCGGCGGACGGCGGCGTTTCGTCGGGCTCATCCCGCTCGTGCTGGGGGTCGTCCTGCTGCCGGTTTCACTGGCGTATATCTTGCTGGGCCGGTTCTACCTGGCGAAGATGATGTTTGCCAACTCCAAGTGCACCGGATGCGGGCTGTGTGCGACCAATTGCCCTTTTGGCGCGATCCGGATGTGGGGCAAGACGCAGAAGCGCCCGTATTGGACCTTCTCGTGCGAAACGTGTCTGCGCTGTATGGCCTGGTGCCCCGAGGGGGCGGTGGAATCGGGCCACTCGCTCGGCGTTATCCTGTACTTCGTCACGAGCATCCCGGTCTCGGTTTACGCGATGGATTGGGTCGGGGCCCGGCTCTCCCTACCGGTCTACGTCAACAACGCAGTGATTGTATTGTTGCTTCAGTATTGCTACATCATTCTTTCGATTTGTGTGACCTATCTCGTGTTCAGCGTTCTGATTCGCATCCCGCTGGTCAACAAACTCTTCACCTACACAACCCTCGTCCACTACTACCGCCGCTACCACGAACCGGACACGACGAGCGACGACCTCAACGCCGAAAGGTAACCGTGCGCCTCACGAAAGGGATCGGCAAGGAATTGGCGTTTGAGTTTGCGCTCTTCGCCGCCGGCGCCTCTGAGATCGCGCTGTGCCACAGGAGGCCCATCCTGCTCACGGTGCTGCTGGCGGTCACGGCGATAATCGCAATGGCCTTCTGGCGCAAGAGCCACGTCGTGTGTTTCTATCTGGTCGGCGCCGTCGTCGGCCCGTGCGGCGAGATGATCTGCATCC
>CAYVAM010000077.1:0-17912 GCA_964449275.1 uncultured Anaerolineales bacterium | reverse complement strand
GAACCTGCCGCCCGAGGAGATGACCGCCGGCTACTACGTCGGCAGCGACGGGTACGCCTGGGGCAGGGAGTTCATCTCGACCGAGCCCGACTCGCCCCGCCAATTGGAGGTCCGCAAGCACTGGTACCGCTTCATGCTGTGGGGGCGGCTGGGGTACGACCCGACGCTGAGCCGGGCGTATTTCGAGAAGCGCATCGCGGGTCGTCTGCCGCAGGCGCCCGCCGCATTCCTCTATATCGCGTGGCAGGAGGCCTCGAAGGTCATCCCCCTCGTCAACCGCTTCCACTGGCGAAACTGGGACTTCATGTGGGCCGTCGAGGGGTGCATGGACCAGCGGAAAGGCTTCCACACCGTCCGCGACTTCATCGGCAATCCCACGATGGAGGCGAGCGGCCTGATGACGATCCCGGCGTACGTCGGCGCGCACCTCAAGGGGGAAAGACCGACGACTGGAACGGCGCTGGAGGTCGCCGCCGAACTCATCTCTGACGCGAAGATAGCCCTCGCAGGCGTTACCGCCGTTCGCAAAAAGGTGGCTGAGCCGTCCAAGGAACTGCGCCGGACGCTCGGCGACATTGAGGCCATGGCCCACCTCGGCCAGTATTACGCCGCCAAGATACTCGGGGCCACCAAACTCGCCCTCTTCGAGAAGACCGGCGACGCGAAGCACAAGGCAGAAGCCGTCAAACACCTCCAGGACGCCGTGCGGCACTGGCAGGACTACGCCGCCGTCGCCACAACGCAGTACCGTCCGCAACTGCTTGCCCGCACGCGCGGCCTCGACTGGCTGCGCCTGCTGGAGGACGTCAAGAAGGACGTCGAGATCGCCCGCAACGCCAAGGCAAAGTAGGCCGGCTAAACGAACAGCAGACCGCCGGGGCACGCCCCGGCCACCATGCCTAATTCAGCGGCAGGACCCAGATGTTGCGGTAGTGGACGGGGTTGCCGTGGTCCTGGAAACTGAACCCTCCCGGCCGTGCCTTCTTGTTGAGTTCGTGGTTGTCGTGAATCTTGATGCCGTTGTGGAGGACGGTGATGACGGGGTTGCCGGTGGCCTTGCCGCCGACCTTCTTGACGCGGTACAGGATGTCGTAGGTCTGCCACTGGAGCGGCGGTAGCGATGCCAGGCTGAACTGGTCGAAGGCGTCCGGGTCCTTGTACTTGTACAGGCCGCCGCACCCACCGCCCGTGTACGTGGTCATGCCGAACGAGTCGAGGACCTGGATCTCCTGGCCGCACGGCAGGAACACGCCGCTGTTGCCGCGGCCCTGTCCGCGCGCCTTGGCCACGAGTGGGCACTTGAACTCGACGTGCATCCTGAAACTGCCGTCGAACTGTCGTTTGCTCCGCAGTCCGCCTTTCGGCACCCGGATGCCGCCGCCCTCGACGGGGATCCACTCCTGCTCCTTGCCGCCCTTGAGCGGTTTCTTGACGACCTCGCTGAAGTCCTTGCCGCCCAGCAGGACGATGGCGCCGGCGGGTGGCTTTGCGCCCAGAGTCGGCGATTCTCGGACGACGCGTTTCATCTCGAGGCGGCCGCCCGTGCCGCAGGCTCCCTTGATTGTCCCGGCCAAGTAGGCGGCTTTGCACTCCTGGTTGGCGATCCTGCCGGTGAAGCGAGCGCCGCCGCCTTCGATCTTGCCGTCGAGTTCGATCTTGGTGACCTTCCCCCCGGCCGGTGGCACGCGGATGAAGACCTTCAGCCCCAGGTCGCCCGTGGCGACGACGCGGGCCTCCAGTTTGTGTGCGCCCTTGGCATCCTGGATGGTCCCCTCATAGAGGCCCTGGATGATCTCCTCCGGCGGCGCAGCCGCGAACGCCGTCCCCATGAGTGCCACACACGCGATGACAAACCATGCGAAACGATCCATCGTCTGTTCTCCTTCCCGAGTGTTGACTACCAGTGCGCGGCGGGCAAGCCCGCCGGCTAACCCAATCCGCGCCAAGGTCGGGTGCCGCGCCAAGGTCGGGTGCCATTCACCGCGCTGATTTGAACACGCCAACCGGCCCAATATACCGCGCGTTTTCCTGCACCTCGGCTCCCTCGAACGGGCGCCGGCGCCGCGTGTTGAGTGACGCTGTAGTATTAGTGGCGTTGCCGTTCGTTCGGCATTGCGCAATCGGTTCCTTCCACCAGTATTCCCCATTCTCTGTTCTCTGTTTCCTGCAGTTTTGTCAGAACTCTAACAAAACCAGGCGCCCTGCCTCGGTTTTGACCGTAAACGCGAATAAAGCCGGCATCCCAAGCGTAATGGGATTGTGAGAGCGCTTTCCCTCCGGCCGCTACGCGCCGGCGTGAGCAGCAACAGGTGCGGGGCGGCCCGTATGGGCGCTCAACGCCCAGATGCCTCGGAGGCAGATTTATGCTTGAAAAACCCCGCACGCCGCGATATACTAAAAGTGTTGGAAGGTCGGCCGCCGGAGGGCATTCCTGGTCGGCTGCATGTCGTGCCGTTACGCGCACAAGGACCGTTCGCATGGTTACCTCATCCGAACGCCGCAAGCACCGCCGCTTCGAGGTTCCTTGTCGGCTGCGCATCGAGGGCCCCGGTGGGAGTGACGTGCGGGCTCGGACGGTCAACGTCTGCGATGGGGGTGTGTACTTTGTCGTGGACAGGGGGCTGGAACTCGGACGCGAAGTGTACGTCCAGTTGACCGTCCCGCGCGACACGGCCAACACGTTCTTCCTGGAGCAGTTCGCCGCCCGCGCCCAGGTCATGCGTTGCGACCATCCGGCGCCGGGGCAGACGGGCACAGGCGTGGCCCTGAAGTTCGAGAAGGAACTGGCCCTGGACCTGTTGTAGGCGGCCGGGGACAACCCCCGGCGCTACGGCTGTTCGGAAACACTTTCTCGCTCCTGCTTAGCCTGCCGGTGCTACTCCGCCGCCTCGTAGACAATCTCCCCGCCGACAAGCGTCCGCACCACCCGCCCCGTAACCTCGCGGCCGGCGAACGGGCAGTTCCGCGCCTTCGATGCGAACCGCTCGGGGTCAATCGTCCATCGCGCTGCCGGATCGATGACCGTTACGTCGGCGCGCGCGCCGGCGGCCAGCGTGCCGGCGTCGAGGCCGAGGATGCGCGCCGGGGCCGCCGTCATGCGGTGGATGAGTTCCGGCCACGTCAGCAGCGGCGTTTCAACGAGTGCGGTCGCGTAAACGCCCAGGGCCGATTCCAGGCCGATCATGCCGAAAGCGGCGTCCCCAAGATGCCCGGCCTTCGCCTGGGCCGTGTGGGGAGCGTGGTCGGTCGCCAGGCAATCGATGGTTCCGTCGCGGACGGCGGCCAGCACGGCGCGGGTGTCGTGGGCGCTGCGAAGCGGCGGGTTGACCTTGAAAACGGTGCTGCGGCCGGCGAGGGCGTCCACCGTAAGCGTCAGATGGTGTGGCGTGGCCTCGGCCGTGACGGGCGCCCCGTCGGCCTTGGCCCGTCGGACGGTCTCGACCGCCCCCTCGGTCGAGACGTGCTGGATGTGGACGCGGCAGCCGGTTCGCGCCGCAGCGTCACAGGCCCGCGCGACGGCCACGTCCTCTGCGTCTCGCGAGAGGCCGGGCAGCCCGAGGGCCGTCGCGAGGGGTGAGTCGTGAATGACGCCGCCCGCCGCCAGCGCCGCGTTTTCGCAGTGGCAGAAGACGGGCATCTCGATCCGCGCGGCCTCGCGAAGGACCTCCTCGAAGACGTCGTCGTCGGCCACGTCGCTGCCGTCGTCGCTGAAAGCGCACGCGCCGGCGTCGCGCATAGCCACGAGATTGGCCATGACGCGGCCCCGGCGGCCGCGCGTCATGCACCCGACAGGCAGCACGCGGGCGAGGTTCGCTTCGCGGGCGCGCTCAACATACCATGCGATGGCGTCGGCCGAGTCGAGGGGCGGTGTGGTGTTGGGCAGGGCGCAGACGGTCGTGAACCCGCCTGCCGCCGCCGCCGCGCCGCCAGTGGCGACGGTCTCTGCGAAATCGTCGCCCGTTTCCGAAAACGGGGCCTCCCGCAGATGGACGTGCAGGTCGATCAGCCCCGGAACGACGAGCAGGCCCGCGCAGTCCAGAACCGTGTCGGCCTGGCCGACCTTGCCCACATTGCCGACGGCGGCGATGCGGTCGTCTTCGATGAGCAGGTCACCGGGCGAGTCGTGCCCGGAGGCGGGGTCGATGATGCGGCCGCCGGTCAGGAGTATGCGGGTCATTGGGTGGCACCTTTTTCGTGGGAGGCGCGGCGGGTGCGGAGACCCGCCGCGCAGCACCCACCAGACAGGCGTTAGGCGTCGAGTGCGGCGATGCACAGGCGCAGGGCCGCCATCCGCACCGCCACGCCGCACGTCGCCTGGTAGAGGATGAGGCTCTGCGGCCCGTCGGCGACCTCGTTGACGAGTTCGATGCCGCGGTTGATGGGCCCGGGATGCAGGACCAGGGCGCCAGGTTTGGCCTTCGCCAGCCGCGCGAGCGTCAACTGGTAGCCGCGGATGTAGTCGTCGATGTCGAACGCCAGGTGCTCGTGCCGCTCGAACTGAACGCGGAGCATCATGATGACGTCGCACTCGGGCAGGATGGCGTCAAAATCCTCCGTCACCTCCACGTCCACGTCCAGGTCGTGGGTGAAGACCTGCGGTCCGACGAAGACGAGGCGGTTTCCGAACTTCGACCAGCCGAACAGGTTCGACCGTGCGACGCGGCTGTGCCGCACGTCGCCGACGAAGGCAAGGGTCAGGCCCTCGAACTTTCCGGTCTTTCGGCGGATGGCAAGCATGTCCAGGAGCGCCTGGGTGGGGTGCTCGTAGGCGTCGTCGCCGGCGTTCAGGACCGAGCAATCGACGCATTCAGCCACCCGCTGCGGCGCCCCGCGCTCCTGGTGCCGGATAACGATGGCGTCCAGGCCCATCGCGTCGACGTTGCGGACCGTGTCGGCGAGCGATTCCTTCTTGTTGAGGCTGCTGGTGGCGGCGTGGAACTGGCAGACGCGGGCGCCGAGGCGCTCTCCGGCAAAGGTGAAGGAGGTCCGCGTCCGCGTGGAATCCTCGCAGAAGAGGTTCAGGATGGTCCGGCCTTCGAGCAGGCGCGGCGCGGGCCGGCGGCCGGTGCAGCATGGGAAAAACTCGTTGGCCGTATCGAGGATGGCCAGGATCTCGTCCGCCGTGGCGTCCTCGAGGCCCAGGAGGTGCTTGCGCGTCCACCTGTCGGTTGCCAGTTTCGCCATGACGTGCCCCCGCCCAAGAGAGGTCTGTGGCACCTCGCTCCGGCGGGAAACTATAGGCCCACACGCCTGCGGCGGCAATGAAAAAGGGAGGAGTAGCGGGGCGGCCGGCTTGGCGCTGGCCGCAGCCGGCTTTTGGCGATAAGATGGGTTCTCGGACCGTGTTCAACCACTGGGGTTCCTGTGACACGCGGTATGATTCGACGCAAGAGAGTCGCCCCGATCGTGGCTACGGTCCTGGCGCTGATTCTGCTGCCGCAGCGCCGCTGCGCCGCAGCGCGACCGAAACGGGACGGCGGGACGGCGACAGCCGCCATGTCCGCACCGCCGGCGCGCCCCGACTTTGAGGCCGTGCGTCTGGCCGTAGCGAACTTGACTGAGACGTTCGGCGACCGGTATCCCGACGGTGCGAGGTTCCTTGCCCGCCTCGATGCGCTCCGGAAGGCGAAGAACCGTCCGGCGGCGGCCGTCGCGCGCGAGTTCCGCGCGCTTCAGCGTGAGGCGCTCCTGGCGAACCCGCTCCTGGATTTCGACCAACTCCTCCTCGTCAAACGTAAGGTCCAGGGCAGGGACCGCACGTTCCTCGGGTTCCCCTCGAACCACGAGTGCAACTCGTCGCTGAAGCGAAACGGCTGGGACAACGAGATCGCCGTCCTGTCGCCGGTCCGTCCGGACGGCAACCTCCGGACGTTCTACCGGCCGACCGGCGGCGGCTACGTCGGAGAAGTGGACCTCCACTGGGACGCCCACCGCCTGCTGCTTACCAAATCGGACCGCGAGAACTGGAAGATCTGGGAGATCCGCACCGACGGCACCGGCCTGCGCCAGGTCTCGCAGACGCCCAAAGACGTAGACTGTTTCGACGCCTGTTACGTGCCCGACGGCCGCATCGTCTTCGGCAGCACCGCGTCGTACCAATCCGTCCCGTGCTGGCACGGCAAGAAGTGGGTCAGCAACCTGTACGTGATGAACGCCGACGGGTCGGGGATGCGGCAACTGTGCTTCGACCAGGACCACAACTTTCACCCGGTCGTCCTGAACGACGGCCAGGTTCTGTACCACCGCTGGGACTACACGGGCATCAGCCACATCTTTCTGCGGCAGTTGATGGTGATGAACCCCGACGGCTCGGGCCAGCGGGCCGTCTATGGCAGCAACTCGTGGTTTCCGAACTCGCTGTACTTCCCGCGGCCGATCCCTGGACACCGCGACGGACTCATAAGCATCCTGAGCGGCTATCACGGCGTCCATCGCATGGGACGGCTCGTCGTCATCGACACGGGCCGGGGGTGGCAGGAGACCGACGGCATCGTCCACGAGATTCCGCGTCGCGGCCGGCCCATCCGGACCGCCATCCGCGACAACCTTGTTGACCAGGACTGGCCGAAGTTCCTCCATCCCTGGCCGCTTGGACGCGACGGCCGGCCTGAGACAAGCGGCAAGTATTTCCTCGTCGCATGCCGGCCCACGGCGAAGCACGCCTGGGGCATCTACCTCGTGGACGTGTTCGACAACATGGTGCTCGTACGCGAGGAACCCGGCTGCGCCCTGCTCGAACCCGTGCCGCTTGCCGCACGCCGGAAGCCGCCCGTCCTGCCCAGCAGGATGGACACCGAACGCACGGACGGCGTGGTGTATCTGCACAACATCTACGCCGGTCCGGGTCTGGCGGGCGTGCCGCGCGGCACGATCAAGCGGCTGCGCGTTATGGCTTACCACTACGGTTACCGCGGGTTGGCGGGCCCGGACAAGATCGGCTACGGCGGGCCGTGGGAGGTCATGCGGATTCTGGGCACCGTGCCGGTGGGCGAGGACGGGTCGGCCATGTTCCGCGTGCCGGCGCTCGCGCCGGTCGCCGTCCATGCGCTCGATGCTGAGGGCAAGGCCGTCCAGTTGATGCGGAGTTGGATGACGCTCATGCCGGGCGAGGAGATGTCGTGCGTCGGGTGCCACGAGCGACTCTCGGACGCGCCGACCGCGCAGATGGCCCTGGCGATGGGCCGCCCGCCGGATGACATCACGCCCTGGCACGGCCCGGCGCGCGGCTTTGACTTCGCCAGGGAAGTCCAGCCCGTCCTCGACGCCTACTGCGTCCGGTGCCACAACGGGGCGGAGAAAGGCCGGCCGGACCTGCGACCGGCGGACAAGGTCCCCGGCTACAAGGGCCGGCGCATCAGCGGCCTGGGCGTGGCGCGGATGCATCCGGCGATGAAGAAGGCGACAGGGGGCGTGCTTGAGTACACCCCTGCCTATGAAGCGCTCATCCCCTACGTCCGCCGCGTCGGCATCGAGGACGACGTGAGTCTGCTCGTGCCGGGCGAATACCACGCCGACACGAGCCCGCTCATCCAGATGCTCCGCAAGCGGCACAGCGGCGTCCGCCTGGACGCCGAGGCCTGGGACCGGCTGGTCACGTGGATCGACCTGAATGCACCGTGCCACGGCACGTGGGGTGATGTGTATCCGGTTCCCGACGGTGCCCACCAGCGGCGGATGGAACTCAGAAAACGCTACGGCGGGCCGACGGAGGACCCGGAGAAGGTCGCGGATTTGCCGCGGCCGACGTTCGATACCTCCGGGTCGCTTGGGTCGGCCTCCGAAATGCTTGCGGCGTATGCCGAGCCAGCGGAGGGCTGGCCGTTCGGCGCCGAGGAGGCCCGTCGGCGGCAGGACGAGGCGGGTCGGCAGAGAGAGGTGACCGTGGACCTCGGCGGGGGCGTCACGATGCGCCTGGTCCGCATTCCCGCCGGGGAGTTCGTCTTCGGCAGTCTCAATGGCGAGCCCGACGAGACCATGTGCAGGCGTGTCCAGATGCGCAACCCGTTCTGGATGGGGGCGCGGGAGGTCACCAACCGCCAGTTCCGGCGGTTCGACCCGGACTTCTCCCCCGGCTACTACACCAAGCGTCACGGCAGGCAGGACGACAAGGGCCTGCCGCTCGACGGCCCGGACCAGCCGGCCGTCCGCGTTTCCTGGACCCAGGCGCTTGGCTTCTGCCGGTGGCTCTCGGAGCGGGCCGGCCGGGAGTTCACGCTGCCCACCGAGACCCAGTGGGAGTGGGCCTGCGGCGCCGGCAGCGCGTCCGCATTCTACTTTGGGGATGTTACCGCCGACTACTCGAAGTACGCCAACGTGGGCGATGCATCGTTCAGCCGCGGCCTCCTGAAGGGCGGCAAGCAGGTCACCGGCGGGCTGGAGCACCTGGTCATCGAGGGCGCCGCCACGGCCGACACACGCTTCAACGACGGGGCGGTCGTGACCTGCCCCGTCGGCCGGTACCGGCCAAACGCGTGGGGCCTTTTCGACATGCACGGCAACGCGGCAGAGTGGACCCGGACGGCCTATCGCGTGGCCCGGCTGCCCTCTCAGTGGTATGGGGCTTCGCACGGTCCGTACGAGCGCGACGATCCGGATGCCGAGGGCGAGAAGGTGGTGCGCGGAGGGTCGTTCTTCGACCCGCCCAAGCGGTGCCGGTCGGCGTTTCGGTTGGCCTATCCGGCTTGGCAGCGGGTCTTTAACGTCGGGTTCCGGGTTGTGTGTGAAGCCGACGGCGGCCGCGTGGCCGCTGCCGGCGAGTGACGGCAAAAAAACAAAAAGGTACCAGGTACCTTTTGGGGGTGGGGCGTTTTCGGTAATCTCATGGGTGGTCTGAGGCCGACAACAAGGACACAAGCGTGCCCGTGAACAAGCGGGAACTCCGGCAGATGTACACGACGTCCGGCAAGCAGTTCCTGCGGTTGCCGACCTGCGGAGAGGACGATACGATGAGTGGCTTGCAACGCTTGGTGATGTTCTTACTGGCGGCTTTCTTCTCAGCGTCCCTGGCAGAGGGGGTGGGCGCCGAGACGGCCCCGGCCGCTCCGGCGGCGCCCGCCCCGGTTACACCGGCGGCGCCTGCCCCGGTTACGCCGGCGGCACCTGCGCCGGCCACGGCTGCGCCGGCTGCGGCTGCGCCGGCGGCACCCGCGCCGAGGACCGTCAAGCCGTCCGAGAAAACCGTTTGGGCCGGTCACATGTCGGCGGCCGAGATCGCATTCAAGACCCGGGACTACGCCAAGGTTGAAGCAGAACTCATGGCCGCCGTCAAAGTTGCCGAGGGGTTCGACGAAAAGGACGAGCGACTCGCCTCCTCCCTCGTCAGGCTGATGCAGACCTATGCCACTCAGGACAAGCACGCTGATGCCGTCGGGCCGGGCAAACGGCTCGTGGCGTTGCGGGAGAAGGCTCACGGGGCCGACCACATCGCGGTGGGCGCTGCGCTGAACGACCTGGCGGGCCAGTATAAGGACCTGGAGAAATTTGACGAGGCCCTCCCCCTGTACACGCGGTCGCTGGCCATTGCCGAGAAAACGGGGGCCCGCGCATCGCCGCTGATCGCCATTATCCTGAACAACCTGGCTCAGATCTACCGGGACCAGGGCAAACTGGACGACGCCGAGAAGAGCGCCAACCGGGCCCTTGCCATCCGCAGCCAGGTTTTCGGTGCGCACCATGATTGGTACGCCGACAGTGTGGGGACGCTCGGCACCGTCTATGCTGCCCAAGGCAAGCACGCTGAGTCGGAGGCGCTGTTTCGGCGCGTCCTCGATATCCGCCGCAAAACACAGGTCTGGAACCGGCCGGTCATAATCAAAGCCATGGCCGACGTCGCCGACGCCTGCAAGGCGCAAGAGAAGTTCGAGAACGCTGAGACGTTTTACAAGGCGGCGCTGAGGACCGGCGAGGACGGGCTCGGCAAGAACGACGGCGTCCGGGCCGACGTGTATCAGGCCTACGCCGACCTGCTGAAGAAACTGAAGCGCGACGACGAGGCCAACCAGATGGCCGAGCAGGCACGGATCATCCGCAACCGCCTGGCTGCCCCGGGCGGCGGACCGTCTGTCGAGAGCAAATGACGGACCGTTGTGGTCGGCGGCGCCCTCCCGGAACAGGTCCGGACTTCGAATAGGGTACCGCTGCATGTCTCAGGTTGCGGCGTTTCTTGCCGCGGCATCCACGAGGAGGATGGGCAGGGCGCTGGCTGCGCCTCTGAGCGTGTAGAGTGCCTCGACCTCTCCCCGGCAGTTGTAACAGCACGCGCGGCAGTGGTTGGCGTGCCATCGGTCGCGCAGGCGTCTGACAAGCAGCGGCATCGGCGTCTCGATGATCGAGCCGACCGGCCGGCCGCGGTCTTCCACACACTTTGCCACGAGCCCTTTCTGGTCGATGTTGAAGGTGGCGCGTCCGGCGCGGCAGCCTGGGACGCCGCCGTCGAGGGCGGCGTCGAAACGCGACAGGAAGTACGGGTTCGAGAGAAAGCCGCGATACCGGCGGTGAAGGTCCAGCAGCCGCGCCGAGACGGGCGGCCGGGGCCGATGCGATGCGTCGCCCGTTTTCAGCACGCCGTACGGCTGGACCATGAAGTTGGCCCCCAGGCGCTGGGCCAGTGCCACCACGCCTTCGAGGTCGTCCTGGTTGTCGGCCGTCAGGACGGCCATCACGTTGACGCGTTGGTGGGCGGCGGTCCGCGTATCGCGGAAGACCTCGACCGCCCGGACGGCCTCGCGAAATGCGCCGCGTACGCCGCGCTGCGCGTCGTGGCGTGCGGCGTCGGGATAGTCGATGGAGATGCTGACGCCCCAGAGTCCGGCGTTCCACAGTCGGCGGGCGCGGTCGGGGCGGATGCGCCAGCCGTTGGTCGTCAGGAACGGGAAGTGCCACCGTGCGACGGCCTCGACGACCTGGGCGATGTCCGACCGGAGCATCGGTTCGCCGCCCGCCAGGTTCACGAGCAGCGAGCCGCAACGAGCCAGGTTGCTTGCACCCCGCTCGAACTGGCGGACCGAGAGTTCTTCGTCCGGCGAGTGCGACTCTTTCCAGTAGGAACAAATACGGCAGCGGAAGTTGCATCGATACGTTACTTGCCACGCGCACCAGACGGGGTGTCTGCCCGTGTAGGCGCGCACCAGCCGCGCTTTCTTCTCGACGTTGGTCAGGGCTCTGGTGGCGTTCATCGGTTCTTCCGGCGTACGTGTTTAGCGTGTCATTCCGAGCGAGCGAAGCAAGTCGAGTCCCGGCGCGCCGGGATCGCTGTTATCCGTGTCCGGACGACGAGATTTCTCCGCTCGGCCATACGGCCTCGGTCGAAATGACATCGCTTCGAGAGTACGCTAAACAGGCACCTTCCGGCGCACGGGCGGCGCGAGGAACGGTTTCACGATCAGGTCGTAGGCTGTGCCTCGGCGCCCGATTCTTACGCGCCGGGCCAATCTTAGCAAGGGGACGATCCGCGGACGGTGCACGACGTACGGCAGGAACTCGCAGGCGGCGACAATGTCATCGGCCGAGAGCGACGGCGGGACCACCGCAGGCTCGCCCGCCCGATGCGCCGCCGCCGGATCCGGCGCCAGCCACCCGTTCTCCCTGGCGATTCGTTCGGCCCTTGACCCAGGCGCGGGATAATGCAGCACGGCCTCGACGCGGTCCGGATCGAGACGCCCCAGCAGGGCGGTCGTCTCGTCCAGGGTCACCGCCGTCTCGTAGGGTGCGCCGACCTGGACGCGCGCGACCGTCCGGACGCCCGCGCGGCGGAGGGCCGAGAACGCTTTCACGACGGCTCCTGCCGGCACATCCATGTCGAGGACCTCGTTGCGGATAAGGTTCGAGGCGCTGCCGACCGGGACGGTGACCTCCTCGCAACCGGCCATCGCCAGCAGCGAGGCCGCCTGGTCCTTGACGTCGGGGGCATGGAGCGTGGTCCGAATCGGCAGGCCGATCTCCTTGCGGTAGCGGTGGGCAAAATCCGAGAGCCAACCGGGCAGCGAGACCCATCGCGGGTTGCCGATGCGCCAGCCGCCAAGGTCGAGTTGCACCTCGGCCACGAGGCGCATTTCATCGAGGCAGGCGTCCACGGGCCGGTGGCGCACCGGCCAGGCGCCGACCGTGGGCCGTTCCGGCCCTTCCGAAGAGAGGCGTCCGGCTGTTTGTGCCTCTCCGCCGCGCGCAACGGTCACGGGCGCAAAACCGGCCGAGTCGAGCATCTGTTCCGAGGCGTAGAGGTCGCGGGCGGGCATCGGGGCGGCGGCCAGGTTGTCGGGCGGAGGCGGCGGCGGATTCCGCATCACGCCCGTCTCGCACTTGACCCAGAAGCCCGGGCTGCGGAGCGAATCGACGCTGCTGCCGCGCGCGTCAACATACGCCGGGATCGTGACGTCTGCCGGCCCGACCGCGACGGCTTCGGCGCCCGGCAGGCTCAGACAGTGGTCGGGGCACAGGCGGGCGTGCGGTCCGAAGGGAATCAGCGGTGCGCCGAGGGCCGACGCCACCGCCCCGGCGGCGCGGGCGGCGACGTCGGCGGCCAACGCCTCGATGTAAATCAGGACCAGGTCGGGCCGGACTTCGGCCATGGCGGCCGCCAAGTCCGCCTGGTCGTCAGGCGTGACCACCGCGAGCGAAACCGTGTGGCCGCGCTCCCGAAGCGCCGCCGCCAGAACCGCCGCCTCATCGCGGTACGCCCTTTTCGCGGCGCGGGCGTCGGCGACGGGTTGCAGGATGACCAGGTCCATCCGCTACTCCGCTTCCTGCGGCGACTCGGCCGCCAGATGCCCCCAAAGTGGGTCGTCGGGCGAGAGGCCGCACACCTCCCGCAGAACGTGCTCGCGGCCGCGCGCGCGGAGCATTTCCTGCAGCCGCATCGCGCTCGGATCCTCTGAATAGTTATACGACAGGGCCGCTTCAACCCCCCGAAGAACGTGCGTCGGCTCGACGCCCTCCTGAAGGCACAGCCGCGCCGACCCGATAAGACGGTCCTCGGGCCCGAGTTTGCGCAACGGGTCGGCGGCGACGCGACGTACCTGGTCGCCGAGGGCGCGGTTCCGGTATCGCTCAAGGAGGTCGTTTTCGTGGTCTCGCTGGTCGTCGCCCGCGAAGCCGAACCGGGTGCACAGTGCCCGCCCGGTTTCGTCCATCGCGGCGCGGACCTCGGCCGCAATCGACCCGTCGTCCATCGTCTGCCAGACAAACTTGTGTCCGGCCTGATATCCGAGGTAGGCGCAGACGGCGTGGCTCATGTTGTGGGTGGCGAGTTTGCGATGCTGGTGGGCCAGGATGTTCTCGACCGGCTCGAGCCCGGCGATCTCAGGCGGCGGACCGCGCAGCGCCGTGCCGTCCACTGGGAGCCGCGCGTACGGCTCGCACGCGATCCAGAGCGGGTCGCGGCGGCTCACGTCATCGGGCACGAGAGGCACCATGCGGCTGACGACCGCCTCGACGAATCCGAATCGGGCGTCGAACTCGGCAAAGGTGAGGGGGTGGCAGTCGCCGGTCGCGACGATTCGTTCGAGTTCCGCCCACACGAGGTCCCTCAGATGTCGGCCGGCGCCAACGAGGTTCTCGCACGTGATGATGTTGAGGGCGTCGCCGCCGCACGAAAGGCGTCGGGCCAAGCCGGTGGCAAGGGCGGGTGCAACGGCCGCCAGGGCGCGGACGCCCACCGCCGTGCACGCAAGCGCCGCGCCGGCAATGGCCCCGGCCACAGCGGTCGTGTTGCGGCCGTGGACGGCGGTGGTATTTTCGATGCGGACGGTCTCGTCGCCGCCGTTCGTGACGTGATGGATCTCGTAAGAGCGGCGCGAATTGAGGGCATCGACGAGCGTGCCGTCGGTGTCCACGAAGATAATGCGGTATCCGGCGGCGGCGAGCAGTTCGCCCATGAAGCCTCGTCCGATGTTGCCGGCCCCGATCTGGACGGCCCTGGGTTGGGTATCGGACGGCATCGCGGTTGACCTATCGAGCATGTGAGTATGCGCGCGGCGCGTATGGCGCGGTGGGTCTCCCGACCCACCGCGCAATGTCATGTGAGTATGCGCACGGCGCAAGCGCCGCGGCTAACGTCATGTGAGTATGTGCGCGGCGCAAGCGCCGCGGCTAACGTCATGTGAGTAGGCGCGCGGCGCGAGCGCCGCGGCTAACGGTTGCCGTGCTTGGTGCGGTGGTTGGGTTACAGAGGCGATGGACCAGGGCCTCCATGGCCAGGCGGTCGTTGGGGGTCGTCTTGGCTTCGAGGTCGGCATGGACCAGGGCCTGGTACGCATCGGCCAAGTTCGTTTCAGAGAACGCGCCGGCGGCGCGGCGAACGCGGTTGAATGCCGCCCGGGGCACGCCGGCCCGGTCCATGGCGGCGTCGAGGCTCATGTTGTGGGCAAAGGCCCGGACGCGAACGAGTTGCCGGAACGTGGTCCGCAGCAGGCCGACGACCTGGGGGGCCATCATCCCGTCGGTCCAGAACGCGTCCAGGAGTTCGAGCGCCTGGGGCGCCTGGCGTATGGCCACGGCGTTGCACAAGGCCCAGACACGTTCGTGGTGCCCCCGGGCGATCAAGGCGTCCACGTCGGGCGTGTCAATCCCGGGCGCGTCGCCGACAAACAGGGCCAGCATGTCGAGGGCGTGCGTCAAGGCGGCGAAATCGTTCCCGAGATAGTCCTGGAGCATCTGAGCGGCGGGGTGCGTGAGCGTCTTGCCGTAGAGTTCCCTCGCCTGGCCCTTGAGCCAGGGCGGAACCTGGTACGGTTTGTCGGACTCGCATTGGACGACCAGACCGATTGCTTCCACGCGCTTGGCGAGGTTGGTCGAGGTGATCCACTTGGCCATCTCCAGGCAGAGGACACCGGTCGGGGAGGGGTCCTCGAGATACTTGAGGATGGCCTCGCGTTTGTGCTGGCCCTGATTCTTGGGACTGAAGAAGGCGTCGGCTCCGCGGATGAGGACGAGCCGCCGCGGCGCCAGGAACGGCATGGTTCGCAGGGCGTCGAGGACGTCGGCGAGTTCGGCGTCGGCGCCGGCGAGTTCAAGGAGGGCCATGCCCGGTTCGGCGTGGCCGATGGCCCGCTCTCGGACGATGCGGCGGCCTGTGTCCAACAGGTAGGGGTCGGCGCCGCGCAGGACGTAGATCGGCAGAGGTTCGCCGTGGGCTTTGTGTTTTGCAAAGTCGCTCAGGCGTTTGACCTTCGCGTCCTTCCTGGACTTGCCTTGCGCCATGCCGTGTGTGCCTTTCGGATGTGGGCGTGTTGTGCCGGCGACCGTCTTTGTACGCGATGTCGGGCCGGGTTGTCCAGGGTATTGAGCCCTGGAGAACCGCTGTCATAGAGCCCGTGGCACGGCCGGCTTGCCCAGCCGTGTATGCCGGATGGTCTGCCCACGGCTGGACGAGCCGTCCGTGCCACACCGGCTGTAACGTAGGTCTTGCAGAACTCGATATTCTTGTGCTCGATCGGGGTCGGAAAGGCCGGCGGCGCTTACCGTGGGGCGGGCAGAACGATGCGGAAGGTGGTTCCTTCGCCCTCCTCGCTGGCGAGGGTGATGCGACCGCCGTGCTGGGCAACGATGGCATAGACGGTTGAGAGGCCGAGGCCGGTGCCTTCTGTCTCGGACTTCGTCGTGAAAAACGGCTCGAAGATGTGTGGCCGGTCCTCCGGCGGGATGCCGTGGCCGGTGTCGGCAACGCTCAGGGCGACGGATGGGCCGGCCTTCAGCCCTTTGGCGAACGGGTCGTCGGCGTCGAGGCTCAGGTTCTCGGTGGTAATGGTGAGTGTGTCGCCGGCGTCCATAGCGTCGCGGGCGTTCACGGCGAGGTTCATGATGACCTGATGCATCTGGGTAGGGTCGCCCTGGATGGTGCGGAGGTCGGGGGCCGGGTTCGTGACGAGGGTCATGTCCTTGGGGAAGGTGCGTTCGATGAGTTCGGCGGCCTCGTGGAGGATGTCATTGAGATTCACGGGTTCGCGGCGTGTGGGCCGGCGGCGGCTGAACGTCATCAGTTGGCGGACCAGTTGGGCGCCGCGCTGGCCCGCCTGCTCGATGCTGACGGCAGACTTGTAGTCGTCGGTGTCCTCGGGCAGTGCGTTGCGGAGGAGTCCGGCGGCGCCGAGGATGGCCGTCAGCAGGTTGCTGAAATCGTGGGCGACGCCGCCGGCCAGCGTGCCGACGGTCTCCATCTTCTGGGCCTGGAACAGTTGCTCGCGGAGTTGGACGAGTTCGGTCACGTCGCTCGCGAAGGCGAGCGTGCAGATGATGTTGCCCTCGGCATCGAGAACCCGCGCCAGACTGAGGAAGGCTGTGAAGCGCGACCCGTCCTTTCGGACCGCCGGGTACTCGCCGGACCAGGCCCCCTCGCGCTGGAGGGCGGGTAAGATCGTGTGGACGACCTCGGCCCGCCGGTCTTCCGGATAGATGAACTCCACGTGCTGGCCGCGGACCTCCTCGGCGGTCCATCCGAAGAGTTGCTCGGCGCCGCGGTTCCAGAAAGTGACGTTCCTGTACGCGTCCACGACGATGATGGCGGCCTGGGCGTTCTCGACGAGGACGCGGTACTTGGCCTCGCTCTCGACCACACGTTCGTAAAGCCTGGCATTCTCGATGGCGACGGCGGCGTGAGCGCAGAGGGTCTGGAGGAGTTGCACGTCGTCGTCGGTGAACGCCTGCCCCCCCATCCGGCCGGCGCTGAGGACGCCGACGGCCTCGTCCCGGAAGAGGAGCGGCACGGCGACGGCATGGGTGATGCCAAGCCGCTTGGCGGCCGTTGCGCCCGACGGGGCGAGGTCCTGAGCCGGGTCGCCGGTCTGATACGGGATGCGATGAAGAAAGGCGCTGCCGGTCAGCCCCTGGCCGACGGCGACATTCGGCGCTTCGGCCTCTGCGCGCGACAGTCCCCTGTGGGCCCGGACGGTGAGTTGCCGGCGCTCGGGGTCGGGTGTGGAGATGGTCGCTATCGGCAGGTTGAGGAGGCGGCCGGCGGCCTCGACGACTTCCGCCATGATGGTCTGGGGTTCCATGGAAACGGTCACTTTGAGCGCGAGTTCGTGGACGGTGGTCATCCGCTCGTAACTTCGGCGGAGCCGGTCGCGGTCGGACCGCTCGAGCGCCACGACGAACAGGAACAACCACAGGATCGGCAGCAGAGGGCTGAGGAAGTCCTCGGCCATGTCGGCCTCCGGGAGGATGTCGGACCATTCCAGCAGGTTCGCCGCGCCGTCGAACAGGGAGACGGTGATGACCGCAATCAGCAGAAGCCGCACGGCCCCGCCGAACGGCCGCGGGCGGGCCAGAACCAGCACGAGGCCGACGAGCAGAGCCGCAGCCCCGATCGCATCCACCAGGACGATGATCCCTTGCGGAATCATGAGACGGCCTCCGGGGGCGCCCGGAAGGCACGCCATAGGATCACGAGGAGCCAGACGCCGGCGGTCATGTAGCCGAGGTGCTCGACGAGGTTCAGAAGTTCGCTGACGATTCCTCCCGCGCGCGCCGCGCTGGGACTCTGCTCCCAGAAGATGATGGTTGGGGTGTTCCCGCCGCCCGGGATGCCTTCCAGGACGGTAGCGGTCCAGGCGACGGCCATTAGTAAGAGCGGAACGACGAACGGGCGCAGCGCACGGATCGCTCGGATGGGCCGCCGGTTGGTCAGCAGATAGGCTGCGGTGACGGCGCAAATGCCGAGCGTAAGGATCTCGCCGAACTGGAACTTCATGGTTCCCCCCGTTCAGCAGCCGGAGTCGGCACATCGGCACCCCTGGCGGTCGGACGGGCCTTGCGACCGAGCAGGGGCGCTTCTCACGAGATGGCGTCACTGCCTGACTTACAAGTATACCGCATCGGCGCGGCCGAAACAACCGGCTTTTCGGCGCGATGCGTTCGAAGGGGGGTGGCAACGATTTCTGGCATGGGACGATTTCGTGCGGCTTGGCCGTAGCGCCGGG
>CAYVAM010000076.1:0-17912 GCA_964449275.1 uncultured Anaerolineales bacterium | reverse complement strand
TAAGCGAGCGGGTGCCGTTCTCGCCACAGCAAAAGACTTACGTAAGACCGCTTAGTGTTCTGTCGCTGCTGATTTGCGGGGCGCCACTGGTCCCGGCGCGCCGGGATCAGCCAGTGTGTGGCAAGCAGCAGGAAGGCACTGGCGGACAAGCCGCCAGTGGCACCCGGCGCGGGCAGCATGTCGGGGTCACTCGCCGTGGTTGTACACGTCCCAGCCGAGGTAGGTGTCGAGGGCGTCCTCGACGCCGCGGGCAACCTGGCCCATCGCGATGGCCACGTGATGCTCGAACCCCAGGGTGCAGATGTACTGGAGCAGGGCCTGGAGGTCCGGGATCTCGGCCACGCCGTACCCGCCGAACGTCGTCAGCGTGTCGGCCGTCAGCCGCCCCTCGCCGACGTAGGCCCGCATCTCGCCGGCGACGTCGTCGGTGGCCACGCGGCAGTAGGTGAACGGCCCCGTCTTGAGGCGGCCCACGATGGAGCCGCACGTGTTCTCGGCGCCGACGCTCTCGGCGATGATCTCCTGGACGGCCATCTTGTGCTTCGCAAAGAGGCTCTTCGGCAGGTTCGAGCAGTGGAACAGGACGCACTTGTTCGGATCGTCGCCGTAGTTGTTGTTCCAGTCGACGATGGCGGCCGGGCTTTCGGTGGCATAGCGGAGGGCGAGCATGCCCACCAGCCCCGTGATGTCCACCTCGCAGGCGCTGGGCAGCAGCGCGTCGCTCATCATGCTCATGACGGTACATGGCACGATGCCGTAGAACTCTTCGATCGCGGACCAGCACTGGATGGCCGTGCCGGCCAGCCCTAAGTCCTTCATCCAGCGGCCGACGACGACGGCGAAGCGGGCCATGCGGTCCAGGGCGGCTTCGGGGATGGCCGAGCAGTCGGTGTAGGCCTTGATGGCGCCGAGTTTGCTCCGGACGGCGGCGTCGCCCTTCTTCAGGGCCCCTGCCCGCCCGAAGATCTCCGACAGGTCGATCGTCTCGACGGAGATGCCGTTGGCCTCCAGCAGTTTCTCGGAGAACCGGACCGTGTTGAACGGCCCGGTCCGCGCGCCCACGGCTCCCAGCCGCGCGCCGCGAAGACCCCGCACCACGCGGCAGGTGGCGCCGAAACGCGCCAGGTCCGCGCGGAACGATTTCGAGTCGGGGTCCACGGTGTGCAGGTCGGTCAGCGAGAAGTCGATGTCGTACTGGTCGAGGTTGTTGCAGACGCTCATCTTGCCGCAGAAGGCGTCGCGGCGGTTCTCGACCGTCATCTTCTTGGCATCGTCGGGCCAGGCGTGCACGAGGACCGGCACGTCGAGGCCACAGAAGCGAAGGGCATTGGCGACGGCCTTCTCGTCGCCGAAGTTCGGCAGCGTCACGAGGACGCCGTCGATCCGGTCGGCGTTCTTCTTAAAGAGGTCGGCGCAGGCGCGGGCGTCGGCCAGGGTCTCGACCGCCCCACCGGTGGCGTCGCGCGCCGCCAGGCAGACGGAGTTGAAGCCTTCCTCCTTCAGGATTCTGAGGATGGTTTTGCGTCCCTCGTGCGCCAGGTGCGTCGGGAAGAATCCCCGCGTCCCGACCAGGACGCCCAGAGTCGTTTTCGTCTGTCTGGCCATTGGTGGCTCCTTGCACAAGCCTAGTGCCTCGAACGGTTGAACGTATCCTGCCGCTTCCGCGGCGACCTCGACAAGGTTCTACCGCCGGCCCGCCCGTGCCGCAATGCTTTTCGCGGCGTGACACGCGGCGGGGCGTGGCAACGATTTGTGGCAGGGCCGTTGTGCCCACGGCTGGGTGGGCCTGTCATTTCGACCGAGGTCGCCTTGGCGGCCGAGCGGAGAAATCTCGCCGTCCGAAACAGCCAGCGGCGAGACCCCTCGACTCGCTGCGCTCGCTCGGGGTGACAGAGGCCATCGCCGGCCCGCCAGAAAAACTTGCCACACCCACGCCGTGCGCCACGGCCTTGACACCCTCCCGCGGGCGGCCGACAATGGCCGGCGGTTTGTCGCACCCGGAATCCATGGATGGCCGCACGTCGAAGAAAGAAGGCAGCGCACACGAGCGCCCGGGCCACGGGGAGCCCGGGCTCCGATAAGGTCGTGGGCAAAGGCCGTTCCGGGAGATCGCTTGCGCGCGGCCTGGGGTTGCTGTTCGGGCCGCCGATTGCTTCGGCGCTTCTGCTGACGCTGGCGTTTCCGCCGGCGGAAATCTCATGGCTGGCATACCTCGCCCTGGCGCCGCTCCTGGTGACGGCTGTGCGGGCCCGGTCGAATCGCGACGCGTTCTGGGCGGCCTTTGCCGCCGGACTCGTCTTCTTCGGAATCAATCTCTACTGGGTCCAGCCGGTTACGACGGCGGGGTACATCGCCCTGCTGCCGTACATGGCACTGTACTGGGCGGCGGCGGCGTGGCTGGTGCGGCGAATCGGCCGGGCGACACCCGTGCCGATTGCCGTCGTTGCCCCGGCGGTCTGGGTGGCGCTTGAGTTCATGCGCGGCTGGATGCTCTCGGGCCTGCCGTGGCTCTTCGTCGGCCACACGCAGTACGAGAACCTGACGCTGATCCAGACGGCCGACGCCCTCGGAGCCTACGGGGCCACGGCGCTTTGCCTCGCGACGTCGGGGCTGGTGGCCGACCTGCTGGTGCGGCCGCTTATCGTTCGGAGCGCGGCAGGTCGGGAGACCCGCCGCGCAAACGCTGAGGGAGAAGCGACCCGCCGCGTCAGCCGCGCGATCGTCGCGGCCGCCGTGCTGACGGCGGCCGCCTGGGCCGGCACGGTGGGCTACGGCCTGTGGCGGCTGAACCAGGACGCGCGGCGCGACGGACCCGTCGTGGTGTCGGTCCAGACGGCCGTGCCGCAGGAGGTTAAACTGAAGGCTCGCCTCGAACAGATCGAGCAACTCGAACAGGACTTGATACGCGAGCAGATGGACCTGACCGACTCGGCGCTGGCCGCTGCGAAGGAGCGCGGCCTGAAGGTCGACCTCATCTGCTGGCCCGAGACGATGGTCCCCGGCATCTTGAACCGCCGGTTCCTCCAGATGGACCTCGGCTCGCGGATGAAAGACGAAGGGATGCGCCGGGACTTTGCGTACCTTCAGAAGCGATCGCGCCTCTACTGGTCGCGCATCCATGCGAAGGCCCGCCAGACGGGTGCGCCGATCCTCTTCGGCGCCCACGCCGTGGAGCTCGAAGGTGCGGTCCGTCTGCCCGGGGGCGGATTCGTGACCCGCGGACCGCGACGCAACACCGCCTTCCTCGTCTCCCCGAACTCCAAGGCATACGCCCCCGACCACACCTATGCCAAGGCCCACCTCGTGCCGTTCGGCGAGTACGTGCCGTTCAAGAAAAGTTGGCCTTGGCTGCACAACCTGCTCCAGGTCTTCACGCCGTACGATTACGACCACAGTCTGACGCCCGGGGCCCACGACCAGGCGCCGTTCACGCTGACGTTCGACGGGCGCGAGTCGCGGTTCCAGGTGGCCATCTGCTACGAAGACGCCATGGCCTACCGCATCCGCGAGATGGTGCGGGCCTCTGCTAGCCGCGAAGGCGCACTGGCGGACAAGCCGCCAGTGGCACCCGGCGCAGGCCACTCACGGTCGCGGCTAGTCCCGGCACCCGGCGCAGACGCACTGGCGGACAAGCCGCCAGTGGCACCCGGCGCAGGCCACTCTCGTTCGCGGCTAGCCCTGGCGGCGCAGCGCGCGGCGGGTACGGAGACCCGCCGCGCACGAAAGGCCGTGGACTTCATCGTCAACATCTCGAACGACGGCTGGTTCGTCCGAGGCTGGTTCGCCAACGACGGCACGTACGAGTTGGATCAGCACCTGAATCTGTGCGTGTTCCGGGCGGTCGAGAACCGCGTGGCCGTCGTGCGGAGCGTCAACACGGGTATCAGCGCCATCATTTCCCCGACCGGCCGCATCGACGAGATCGCCGAGACCGGCGGTCGCCGCCGCAACGTCACCGGCTGCGCCATCGGGCGGCTGACGCTCGACGATCGCGTCGCGCCGTACACGCGTGTCGGCGACGTCTTTGCGCTGGCGTGCCTGACGGCGACGGCCGGCTTGGTCGTCGCGTCGGCGGTCGGCAATCTTCGCAGACGAAAGGAGGCCACGGCGTGAAACGCCTGCTCATTCTGTCGGCGGTGATCGCGATGTCGGCGTGCGGCTGTGGGGAGCCCGCCAGCCGCGACCTTGCCGGTCCCGCGGGGGAAGACATCCCGCACCTGACGCTGGTGGCGGCGCTGCGGTCCGGCCAGCCGCCGCTCCAGGCCCTGGCGGCCGAGACGTTCATGGAGGCCGCCCACCGGCCGCCCATCCAGGACGTGGAGCCCCTGGCCGACGCTCGCGACCCGCGTGTCCGCACGACGGCGGTGGCCCTGCTGGGCACGATGCGGCAGCACGATCTTGTCCCGCTGCTCAGGCGAAAGGAGCGCGACGCCGACCCTGCCGTGCGTCTGGCGGCCGATTTTGCCCTGGCGATGACGGGCGAGCCGGGGCGGGTGACGGCCCTGCGCGACGCGCTGGCCTCGCCGAACATCACCCTCCGCCGCACCGCCGCCTGGCTCCTCGGCCTGATGGGTAACCGGACGGCCGTCGGGATGCTCAAAGTCAAACTCGACGACCCGGATGCGGTGGTCGTCCTCCGGGCGGCGGAGGCGATGCACCGCCTCGGCTCGAAGGATGGTCTGGCCCGCGTCCGCACGCTGACGGGCCACGAGCGGCACCAGATCCGGTACTACGCCACGCGGCTGCTGGGCCGCATGGGCGAGGAGTCGGACATTCCGCGGCTCGTGCGTCTGTGCCAGAGCCGGTTCCTCGACGTCAAGTTCGCCGCCATCGCGGCACTCGCCCAGCGGGGCGACCTGAAGCGGATCGGGATGCTCCTGGACCTGGCTGAGGCCCCCGAACCCGACACGCGGGTCCTGGCCATCCGGGAATTGGGCGAGACGGGTTACACGCCGGCCATCGAACGGCTGGCGAGACTGCTGCGAAGCCGGATCCCTCTGGAACGGACGGCGGCCGCAGCCTCGATTGTGCGGATCCGGTCGGCCCGGGCGTTCTGGCGGACGAAGATTCTTGTGGATCAGCCGGCCGACGGCCGCTGAGCCGTTTCGGCGCCCCGTTTCGCGGGGACGGGTGGCACGGCAGCCCCGGTACCGGCAGATGCCGACCGCAGCCGGCAACAGGAGGGTCTCCGATTCGCAATTCCTCCTGAGGGCTGAATTTTTGCTTGACGGTCCATGGGGGGCAACTAGAATCGGCTTCGACCGCCGGTAACGTGGGCGGTTTGGATGGGGTGTGTGTGTCCTCAGGCCAGAGGAGATTAGGAACCGGAGGCGGCCCGTCGCGCCAGCGCGGGCGGCCGGCGGCTTCTGAAAGGAGAAAACCTTGAGTACGTTGGGGAAGATTCTCACGGTTCTGGTGGTCCTCGTGTCCATTGCGGTCGGCGTTCTGGTGACCAGCGAGGTCGTCCTCCGCGAGAACTGGCGCCAGCGCTACGAGGAGGAGGTCCGCCTGTTCAACAAGGCCCTCGAGCAGCGCGACACCGCCTTCAAGCAGCGCGACGAGACCAAGAGCAAGTGGGACGCCGACGCCGCCCTCAAGCAGCAGCAGATCGAGACCTTGAACAATCAGGTCGCCCTCGTCACGAACACCAACACCACGCTCCGCACCGAGAACGAGAACCAGGAAAAGCGGCTCCAGGAACTGGTTACGGCTCTCGAAGGCCTGAAGGAAAGCCTCGCCAAAGAGGTGGCCCAGCGAGCCGCCTGGCAAAAGGAACGCGACGACGCCAGGAAGGAAAAAGACGACCTCCTGACCATGTACACCCAACTGGAGACCAGGTACCGGACCGCCTTGGCAGACCTTCAGAACCTGAAGGAGAACCTCCGTCAGACCGCCGAGAAACTGGCTGCCTCCGAGAGCCGGATCGAGTATATCCGGACGACGTACCCGCAGGTCAAGCCCCCCGTGAAGGTACCCGCCGTCCCGACCGCCAAGATCCAGGGCATGATTACCAAGACCGACAACGAGGCCCGCGTGGCCGAGATCAACCTCGGAACCGACGACGGCGTCGTCAAAGGCATGAAGTTCTTCGTCTACAACAGGGGAGAAAACAAGTACCTGGCCACGCTGCTTGTCAACATGGTGTCGAAGAAGAGCGCGGCGGGCGAACTCAGCGTTATCCGCGGTACGGTGAAGGTGAACGACCATGTCACAAATCGCTTCGAGTAGTGGCGTTCGCGTTGCGGCCCAGCCGCTCAGCAACGTCTATACGGTTCTGCTCCTGCTGGGGGCCGTGGCCCTTGTGGCAACGCTCGTGATGCTCGGCGTCACGATGAACGGCCGGTACAAGTGCGTTCTTGGCGTGACGGAAGAGGGCAGCCAGGCCAAGAAAGAGCCCGAGGTTCAGAAGGCCCGTCAGGACTCCGTTTGGGGCGAGTTGAAGCAGACCGACAAGGCCATAAGCGAGTTCCCGGAGGGTGTGGCGGCACCGGCGGTCGGAGACGAGACCACGCCTCCGGCGCCGGCTGAGACAACGCCTCCGGCACCGGCTGAGACAACGCCTCCCGCGCCGGCTGAGACAACGCCTCCGGCGCCGGCTGAGACGACGCCTCCCGCGCCGGCTGCGACGACGCCTCCGGCACCGGCTGAGACGACGCCTCCGGCCGGCGGTGCGGCGACGCCTCCTGCTGAGGGCACGGCGGCGCCGGCGCCCGAAGGGGGCGCAACGCCCCCGGCCCCGCCGCCCGCGGGCGCACCGGCTGCCAACTGATCTGCCGTACGTGTTTAGCAAGGTGGCACGGCCCTTGGGCCGTGCAGCCGCACGCGGCGCGACGCGACCCACGGCCGCGGCTCCGCCGCTGCCGTGCCACCCTCTTGGTAGCGCGTGGAACGCTAAACACGTACGATTTGCCGAACGAGCCTATCTTGAGCGTCGGCCACCATCAGCGCCGCGCGGCTGCGGCGCGGGAGCCGGCGCGGGGACCAGCATGATCTTCGACCGCATCATCGGCCTCTTCTCGGCCGACATGGGTATCGACCTCGGCACCGCCACGACCCTGGTGTACGTGCGCGGCCAGGGCATCGTCCTTTGCGAACCCTCCGTGGTGGCCGTCAGCAAGGACACCGGGCGGGTGCTCCTGGACGGCATGGCCGTCGGCGAGATCGCCAAGAAGATGCTCGGCAGGACCCCCGGGTCGATTGCGGCGGTGCGGCCGATGCGGACGGGCGTCATCGCCGACTTCGACATCACCGAGGCGATGCTCAATTACTTTATTCGTCGCGTCCACGGACGCGGGTCGTTCATCCGCCCGCGGGTCGTCATCGCGATTCCGTCCGGCATCACCGCCGTCGAGAAACGGGCGGTCCTCTCCAGCGCCGCACGGGCGGGCGCCCGCAAGGTCCACCTGATTGAGGAGCCCATGGCAGCCGCCATCGGCGCAGGCCTACCCATCGACGAGCCCACCGGCAGCATGATCGTCGACGTGGGCGGCGGCACGACCGAGGTGGCCGTCATCAGCCTGGCCGACATCGCGTGCAGCGAGTCGATCCGCGTCGCCGGCGACAACCTCGACACCTCCATCATCGAGTACATGAAACGGACCTACAGCCTCCTGATCGGCGAGCAGAGCGCCGAGCGGGTTAAAATCGAGATCGGAAGTGCCGCACCCTTGAAGGAAGAACTCGAAATGGAGGTCGGCGGCCGCGACCTCATCGCCGGACTGCCGCGAACCACCACCGTCACCAGCCAGGAAATCCGCGAAGCCCTCGGCGAGACCGTCCAGGCCATGATCGAGACGATCAAACGGACGCTGGAAAAAACGGAGCCGGAACTGTCGGCCGACCTGGTCCACAACGGCATCACGATGTGCGGCGGGGGAGCGCTGATGAAAGGCCTGCCCAGCGTCATCGCCCAGGCCACGGGGCTGAAGGTCAGCGTGGCCGACGACCCGATCACCGCGGTGGCCCGCGGCACGGGCGTGTTCCTCGACCACATCGACCAGTGGGGCGGCACGATCGACACCACGGACGAGGAGATGTGACCTCGCCGGGCCGACGTTTTTCCCCGCGCGGCCCGCTTTGGCGTTGCCCGCTGTCAGGCTAACGGTTATATGCGAGGTGGTCCCCGCGCCGAGGGGACCAACCAACCTTTGACGCACCGTTGGGGATGTCATGGCTCGGAAGTCTCACAGGTCGAAGCGCGCCGGCGGTCGCCGGCTGCTCGTCAGGCGCACCGTCATGGCGGCGCTCCCCGTCCTCGCCGTTGGGCTGATCCTGCTTCCACAATCCGTCAGCGATCGGGCCCGCGTCTGGGCCGGACCGGTCTTCGTGCCGCTTCAGAACCTGACGCAGGGGTGGACGCTCGACATCGCCGAACAGATCCGCCACGACATCCCCGCCCGACCGACCGACGAGACCGGACTCCAAGCCCAGGTGGATACCCTCGAAAACGCCCTGGCCGAGGCCACCGCACGCCTGGCCGCATACGACCGGCGACTGCACGACCTGGCCTGCATCCGCAAGGCGCTCGACGGCCTGCCGTGCCGCCTGATTCCCGGCAGGCTCCTGGCACCGGAAGTCGGCGGCGGACGAGCGGGCGGCCTGCTGACGGAAGGGTTCCAGAAAGGCGTTTCGCGCGGCGGGGCCGTCATCTCGCGACGCCTGAACCGTGGCACACGCGAGGCCATCGAGCGCGGCGAGCCGGTCCTGACGGCGGCGGGGCTGGTCGGCGTCGTCGATGAAGTCGGGCCGCTCACCAGCACCGTCCGTCTCCTGACCGACCCGCGGACCAGCCTCATGGTCCAGATCGTGACTCGCCGCGACAACCGCTGGCGGCCCGGACCGCTGGTCGTGGTGAACGGCACCGGAGACGGGGCAACCCTCGAGATCGAAGGCGTCCCGCGGGATACCGACGTGGCACCGGGCGATTTCATCGTCACGAGCCCGTCCGCCGAGGCGTCGCTGCCGCCCTACCTCATCGTCGGACGCGTCGTCCAGTGCGACCTCAAGACGACGGCCCTGTTCTACTCGCTGGTCGTCGAGCCGCGGGTGCCGCCCGCCGAGGCCCGCGACGTTTACGTCCTCTCGCCCGGCCTTCACGGCGCCGACAAGTAACCGATATCGAGCCCCGACCGGAAGGTCGGTGCGTGCTGGCGACACAGCCGCCCTCCGAGGGTGGCATGGCCACGCTTGCGCGGCCATGAGCATCGATGCGCGGAAGGGCGGACATGGCCACGCAAGTTTACCCGCCGTGGCGGGCGTGGCCATGGCACCCGGCGCTAAACACGTGTGAAGGTCGGGGCTACCTTCCCCGCAACGGAGCGTCGGCCTTGCCGAGCATGGATCATGCGAGGTAACTGGTGCGCTGGATTCTCGTCGGGATTGTCGGCTACGTCGGTCTGGTGATCCAAACGTCCGTGTTTCGGCCGGGTGGTCTGGCCATCCCCATTGACGGACACTGGACACGCCCGGACCTGGTGCTGATCGTCGCGCTGTTCATCGCCCTGTACTTCCAGCGGCATGAGGTCTTCATTGCGACGTGGTGCCTCGGCCTGGGGGCCGACTTGGTGAGCGTGTCGGGCCGCCTCGGCGTCCAGGCGCTCCTCTACGGTGCGCTGCTGACGGCCCTGAGTGCCGCTCGGGGAAGCCTGAACCGCAGTTGGGTGCTGACGCAGTCGGCCCTGACCTTCGCGACCGTCCTGGTGATCCACTTCGGCTGGTACGTGGCGACGCGGTACTTCGGGGGAGCGCCGGCGGCGATCCTTCGGTCGGTGGAAGAGTCGGCCCTCGACGCGGCGCTGACGGCGATTCTCGCCCCGTATGTCTTCTGGCTCCTGCTCCGCCTTCGCGGCCCGCTCGGCATCGTCGTCGAACCGTACGAAATCTGACGCATCATTGAGGAGCGTCGCTTGCCTGTCCGCCCGGACCGGCCGCAAAGGACACAAGAACGATGCGAACCCTGGCCATTGCCGGCGCGTTGTTGGCCGTTGCCCCACCTCTCCTGTTCGCGGCGCCGGGCGTGGGCACGGCCCGGGTCCCCGGACCTCGTGGCTCGATGGGCCCCGATGTGCCTCTGAGCCCCGATGAGCAGACGCGTCTGGTGCAGCGCATCGTCGTAGATGGACGCACCGCCGCCGACGTGCAGGCGGCCTGCGACCGCGCGGTGAAGCAAGGCGTTCGGGTCGTGTTCCTGCCCGCCGGACGGTATGTCTTCGAGGCGACGGTGCGCGTCCCTGCCGGGCTCACACTGCTTGGCGAAGGCTCCAAGACGCTGATTCAGACCGGAGACCGCAGCACTCACCTCTTCCGCGTCGAGGGCGACCTCGTGCGCTTCACACGGCTCAAACTCCAGGGCGCCGACACGAGCACGAGCACCGACAACAGCACCTACGGCATCACCGTCTCCGGCAAGCGGAACGTCCGCATCGACCACTGCGAACTCCTGGGCTTCTCATACGCGACCAACTTCGGCAGCGAAGCCACGGCCCAGGTGGATCATTGCCACATCCACCACAACCTGCGCGACGGCTTGGGCTATGGCGTGGCCATCTACTCGGGGGCCTACGTCCTGGTCGCCGACAACGAGTTCAGCCAGAACCGCCACTGCCTGGCTTCCAACGGCGCGCTCGACTGGAGCAGCCCCAAGCGCCTGGGCAAATACGTCCACAAGCCCGGCGTGCGAAAGACGCACTGGGAGTTCGTGCGCAATCGTGTGGGCGGCAACGACCAGTCGCCCCACGAACTCTGTGCCGTCGATACCCATCCCGGCATGGACGGGACGTTTCTGGTCGAGGCGAACCTCTTCGAGAACCTCCGGCACGGCGTGGGCATCCGAGACGGTTCCGGGATCATCCGGGGAAACGTCTTCCGCAACCTCCGGACCGTTACCAACTTCCGCGCCCTCGTTGGCATCTCCATCAGTTATGGTAAACATAACAACATCCCCGTTGAGGGCTGTATGCCGCACGACGTTCAAGTCGCCGAGAACGTCTTCCAGATGAAACAGGGCATCACGTATGAGAAGGTCCGGGTGGGCAAGGCGGAGAACGTCACTATCGGCGGCAAACTGCTTGCCGAAACGCAAGCGACCACGCGGGGCGCCCCGCCCCCCATTCCCCGGCTCCGGCCGATGGGCGACGACGGCGTTCTGAAGTAGCACCACCGGCGCCCGCTCGGCGCCTCAGCCGGTCGGCACGAGATTTGCCCGCCGCTTGATTTTGCCTTGCGCGCGGCGTAGGATGCGGGCGCTCGGCTGGTCTCCTCGTGAGTTGTGAGCCCCTGACGCCATGTATGCCACACGCCTGAAAGCGGTTCTGGTGGTCATCGGCCTGCTCTTTCTTCTGGTGCTTGCGAGCCTGCTGCGCATCCAGGTGCTGGAGGGCGGGCGGTACCGCCAGGAGGCCGAGCAGCGGCTCCGGCGGCCGCCCGGCTTTCGGCCGACCATCCGCGGGGCCGTTTACGACCGCAACGGGGTGGCCCTGGCCCGCGATACGGGCGCGTTCGACGTGGCCATCTACTTCCCATTCATCGAGATGAGCGAGAGTTTCGTCGGCCGCTTGGCCCGCAGGTGGCGCACCGAACCGGAAGAGGTCCGCCGGCGCGTGGGCCGGATGTGGGCGGAACTGGCGCGCTTGACCGAAGTGCCGCCAGAAGAACTCACCCGCCGCGCCGAAATCATTCGCCAGCGCGTCGAGGTCATCCGCCAGAGCGTCCGCGAGGTCCACGGCCGCCGCATCCGTGTCCGCGAAGAGACCTACGGCCAGCGTTCCAGCATCCCCCACGCCATCGTCCACGACGTTGACCTGAAGACGGTCGGCGTCACCAAGAGCCGGCCGGACATGTTCCCCGGCCTTACGCTGCTGCCGACGCGCCGGCGCGAGTACCCCCACGGCGACCGCGCGCCACACGTCATCGGACGCACCGGCGAAGTCACGGCCGAGGAACTCGCCGACCCGGCCGGCATCAATGCCAACTACCCCAAAGGCCACCTGAAACGCTACTGGCCCGGCGATTTGATCGGGCGCGGCGGCGCGGAAGGCGCTTGCGAGGATGCCCTGCGCGGCCTGCGCGGCATGTACCAGAAAGGCATCGAAGGCAACTTCCTCGAAGACATCGAGGCCGTTGCCGGCCACGACGTCCACCTGACGCTCGATATCGCACTCCAGGGCGACGTCGAGGACCTGCTCGACAACGCCTCCAGGAGACGACGCTGCGGGGCCGCCGTCGTCCTGGATTGCCGCACGGGCGAAGTCCTGGCCCTGGCATCCGCGCCGCGGTACGACGTGCGCCTGTTCCAGGTGGACTTCCCCGACCTGGTGACCCGGACCGACCGTCCGCTCGTCCACCGGGCCATCGCTGGGGCCTACCCGCTCGGCTCGGTCTTCAAGGCGGTGACGGCGACGGCGGCGCTCCACGAGGGGGCCATCACGCCGCGGACGTTCCTGACGTGCGACGGCGTCCTCGACCACGCCCATCCGGACCGGTTCCGATGCCACATCTTTCTGTCGCACGGGTACGGGCACGGCACGATCCCGCTTCGGACAGCCATCCAGAAATCGTGCAACGTGTATTTCTACCAGGTTGCCCAACTGCTTTGCCGCGACGCCCGCGGGCGGATGGACTTGCGTCTGGGCCGGGTGCGGCTCCAGAAATGGGCCGAGCGGATGGGTCTCGGCCGGCCGACCGGCATCGGACTGCCGGGCGAGGCCGCCGGACGCATCGACGTGCCGGACCCGCGAAACCTCGCCGTCGGTCAGGGGCAACTCCAGGTCACGCCGATTCAGGCGGCCCAAGTGTACGCTCTGGTGGCGACGGACGGGCGGATGCCGCTGCTTCGCATCATCCGCGAAAAGGCCCCCCCGCCCGATGCCCCGCGACCGGGCCTGAATCTGAACCACCAGCACATGACCGCCCTGCGCGACGCGTTTGCCGCCGTCGTCAACGAGCCCGGCGGCACGGGCTACCGGCGCGCGAGCCTGCCGGACGTTCGCATCGCCGGCAAGACCGGCACCGCCCAAGCCGGCACGGGCAACGATCACGCCTGGTTCGTCGGCTTTGCCCCGGCCGCAAAGCCGCGTATCGCATTCAGTGTCATCGTTGAACACGGCGGCCACGGTGGTGAGATCGCGGGTCCCATCGCCCGCGAGATCGTCAAGGCGTGCATGGCCCACGGTTACCTGGACGAGCAGAGCGGCTCCGCCCCGGCGACGGGCCACCCGCCGCGGGTCTTGCCGGCGCCGCCGGCGGCGCCGCCCGCGAAGCCGCTCGTGCCCGTCGGTTGACGTGTGGCAGACCGGGGGCATCCGACGGGGACCGCCGGCGAAAGAACCGCACATTGCGCGGCGGGTCTCCCGACCCGCCGCGCCCAAACGGGCGGGAAGGTCACCATTCCAGCGCGGTAGGTCAGGAGACCCACCGCGCAAAACTTACGTAAGTCCGCTTAGAGCGTATCCAACCGTGCGGCGATGTGGCGCCAGTGGGTCCCACGCCAGAAGATCTTCGCACACCGCCCGCATCGGAAGAATTCCTCGCACCAGTTGAAGGTGCGGGGCGGCACCTCCGGTCGCGCGGCGTCCTTTGGAATCGGCTGAAGGCGGCCGCCGCAGGCCATGCAGCGGGGCTCGCGGCACGCAAGCGACAGTGCCCGCACCACGTACCGCAACTGGTCGAACTTCGTCTTTCCCGCCGGGATGAGCACCGCCCGGACGCGTCCGGACCGAATCGCGCCGTGCCGGGCGAGTTCGGTATCGGCCGTCAGGAGGATGCGTCCGCTCGCCAGGGCTCGCCGCACGAGTTCCGCGTCGTCGATACCTTCGATCCAGGCAGCGTCGTAGCCTGCGGCGCGAAGCCAGCGCGCCAGCCCGCCCAGCATGGCGTCGCACCAGAACGCAGGCGCCTCGTCGGTCTTGGCTTCATCGGTCGCCATAGCCAGCCTGCCGGCGCAAGCGCCTGTCGAGCCCGGTTCGAGCCCGCCGCGGGAGCGGCGGGGCATCCTGATCCGGCGCGTACTCCGGCCGTCACGCCCCGAACTTGGCGAGGCGGCCGGCGTGGGCCAGGGCAAGCGGCATCAGGTGGATGCTCGGCCGCAGACCCAGGCCGCCCTGGATGCACGCGACCTCGTTGAATTCCGTGACGCCGTCGCGCCGGGCGGTCTTGGCCGACAGGACCACCGGCACCGGGTGCCACGAGTGCAACTTCATGGCCGCCGGCGTCGAATGGTCGGCGGTCACCGTCAGGACATCGGGCCCGATGTTCTCAAGGGCCGGCAGCGCCGCATCGGCCTCCTCGATGCAGGCGACCTTGGCCTCGAAGTCGCCGTCCTCGCCCGCCTTGTCGGTGTGCTTGTAATGGATGAAGAAGAAGTCGTAGTCGTGCCATGCGGCGGCCAGGCTGGCGACGTCCTTGGCCACGTCGTTGCAGGCATCGAGGGCCTCCATGCCGACGAGTTTCGCGACGCCCCTGTACATCGGCGTGCCCGCGACCACGGCCGCACGAAGGCCGAACCGCTCCTGGATGCTCGGCCAGTTCGGGCGCCCGGCAAAACCGCGCGAGAGCACCATGTTGGCCTTCTCCTCGTCGGCCAGGACCTCGCGCGCCCGCGCCAGAACCTTGCGAACCACCCCGGCCGTCCGAACGGTCTCGGCGGAATCGTCCTTGACCTGAACCTCGAGCGGCGCGACGCCCGTGGCCTGCGGGTCCGTATCCTCGATCCCGTCGCCGAGCCCCTTGCCGCGAAGGACCAACAGGGCCCGGTGTTCCTTGACCGGCCTCCAATGGAGTTCGACGCCGTCAACGTCGCGGATCGCGTCGGCAAGTTTGGCGACGAGGCGTTGGCACTCCTCGTTGGGAATGCGTCCCGCGCGGCGGTCGGAGACGTTGCCGCCCGCGTCGAGGGTGCAGAAGTTCAGCCGCGCCGCCACGTCGCCGACCTGAAGGTCAAACCCGACGCCCGCCGCGGCCAGCGCCCCGCGGCCGCACTGGTACTCGATGGGGTCGTAACCGAACAGGCCGAGGTGCCCCGGCCCGCTGCCGGGCGTCACGCCGGGATAAACGGGCTCGAGAAGGCCGCAACACCCTTCGGCCACGAGGCGGTCGGCGTTGGGTGTGCGGGCGGCCTGAAGTTCGGTCAGGTCCTCGGGCCCCGCCTGGATGCCGCCGACGCCGTCCCACACGAACAGGATGATCTTCGACCCGTTGTCCTGAAGCAGATCCGCCAAGTCCATACTCGCCATGAGAGTCTCCCGGTTCCTGTGATGGCGCGCCGCCGTCCGTCCCCGACAGGTGCGACCTCGAACTGTCACGATACCGCCCGGGCGTGCCGAATTCAAGGTTCGACCGGGATGCGTGCAGGCCGAGCCTTCCGTGGGTGTGCGCGCAGAAGAGCGCGGCCCATACGGGCCGCGCTGAGTCTTCCGGACCGGCGTTGCCGCTATCGCTTCTTGATGAGGATGAACATCTGGCGGTCGCCTTGGCGGACGAGCATCGGGATGCCTTTGGCCAGGTCGGCCTTCGCGAGCGCCGCCTTGAGTTGCGCGACGGTCGTCACCTTCTTGCCGGCCACCTGGAGGATGAGCATCCCGCCGCGGAGCCCCGCGCGCGAGCCGATCCCGCCGGGCTCCGCGCTGGTAATCAACACGCCCTGGCCGCGCTCGTACCCGTACCGCTCGGCGGCCTCGTCGGCGACGCCGCTGACTTCGATGCCGAGGTCGTCGATCTCGGCGGGCGCGCCCGGCTTGGCGCGGGCCACGATCTGGGGCTGGTCGCTCCGCTTCTCGACCTTGACTCGGAGTGTCCGGCGCTTGCCGTCACGCATGATGACCACGTCGGCCCGGGCTCCGGGGTCGGTCCATGCGACGGCGGACTGAAGGTCCGCCGGGTTGGTGACACGCTTGCCGTTGAACTCCAGGATGACGTCGCCGACCTTGACGCCGGCCTCCCCGGCCGGGCCGTCGTCGAAGACCTGGCTGACGAGCACGCCTTCCTTGTCCTTGAGTTTCATCGACTCGGCCATATCGTTGGTCAGCGGCTGAATGCCGACGCCGAGCCACCCGCGGACCACGGTGCCCTTCTCGCGGAGGCGTTTGGCAACCTCGCGGGCCATGTCGATGGGGACGGCAAAACTGATGCCCATATACCCGCCGGAGCGGGTGGCGATGGCGGTGTTGATGCCGATGACCTCGCCTCTCATATTGACGAGCGGCCCGCCGGAGTTGCCGGGGTTGATGGCGGCGTCGGTCTGGATGAAGTTCTCGTAATCGGCGATGCCGACGCTGTGGCGTCCGGTGGCGCTGATGATGCCGCTGGTCACGGTCTGCTCCAGCCCAAACGGCGCCCCGACGGCCAGGACCCAATCGCCGACTTCCATCTTCTTCGAGGCGCCGAGTTCGGCGACCGGCAGTTTGCCGGCCTTGATGCGGATGACGGCGATCTCGGTGGGGGGATCGGTGCCGATGACCTCGGCGTCGAACTCGCGGCCGTCGGCCAGGCGGACGGTGATCTCGTCGGCATCTTCCACCACGTGGTTGTTGGTCAGGATGTAGCCGCCCGAGTCCACGATGACGCCGGAACCCAAGCCCTGGCGCTGGAACTTGCGTTTGCGGTCGCCGCCCCCGCTGCGGTTGTCAAAACGGGGGCCGAAGAAACGCCGGAAGAACTCGTCCGCCCCGAACCCCCCCCCCGACGTCTCGACCGTTTGCTTGACGCCGATGGCGACCACGGCGGGTTTGACCCGTTTGGCCACCGCCCGGAACCGCTCCGACAGGCGGTCCAGGTCGGCCGGTATCGGCGGAAGGGGCGGCGCTTCCTCGGCGGCCCGCGCTTCGGGCGGCGTCACACGCTCCGAGGGGGGCAACGTCAGATTCAACAGGATCGGAATCGCCACACCCCCGAGCACGATGATCCCCAACGCCGCGACCAGGACCAGCAGCAGTCGTACGTCACGCATCCGAAGTCTCCTTCCCCCGCGACGGTGCAAACCCGACACCCGGCCTCAGCACCTTCGTCGTCCATCCATCACACGCGGCCGACCGGCCGCTTTATCCGTACATTATACATCCATCCACCTCAGCGAAGCAAGGCTGTTTCGGCCGTGCGGGCCGCACGGAGACCCGTCGCGCCGGCGTTTTTGCTTGCATCCGGAACGTTGATGCGTATGGTACGATGCGACATGGTGGGGGGCCGCAATTGTCCGCCGTGCGGCAACGAGCGAGGAGGACACCGTGGACCAACGCAACAGGCGGGGCGGTCGCGGGCAAGGCGAGCATCGTCGAGGCGGGGCGCCACGGCCGTCAGCCGACGAGCGGCTCAGTCGGTTCCTGGCGTTTGTGCTCCGGCACCATCCTGAAGAGGTCAACCTCTCGCTCGATGCGACGGGCTCGGCCGACCTTGATGCCGTTGTCGCGTGTCTCCGCGCCCGTCCCGGCCTTGCGGAGATGACGCGAGCGAAGATCGAGCGTCTTGTGGCCGCCGGCCCCGGCGCCGTCCGATTCGAGATCGCCGGCGACCGCATCCGCGCCCGTTACGGCCACAGCCTGCCGCAACTTATTGAGTACCCGCCGGCCGATCCTCCCGAGGCTCTCTTCCACGGCACCGCTCCGGAGCGTGTTGAGACGATCCTTGCGGAGGGCCTGAAGGCCGGCAACCGGCAGCGCGTTCATCTCTCGGTCGATGCGCCGGCGGCCCGGGAGATAGGGCTGCGGCGGTCGCCGGCGCCGGTCATCCTGCGGATCGATACGGCCTCCGCTTCGGGCGCGGGCGTTCGGTTTTACCGGGCCGCGCCGTCGGTGTGGGTGTCGGACGAGATTCCGCCTCAGTGCATTTCCCGCGTCGACTAAGACGACAACGCCACTTACCGCGCGGCGGGTCTCCCGACCCGCCGCGCAACAGCGAAAATGGGCTCTCGAGCGCGGTGGGTCAGG
>CAYVAM010000075.1:0-17913 GCA_964449275.1 uncultured Anaerolineales bacterium | reverse complement strand
CCTTCTTCACGTGCCAGAGGTCAGTGGCGTTGTTCGGGCCGAAGAAGTGGTGGCCGGCGCCCTCGCGCCAGCCATAGAAGGCGAGTTCAAAGGCGCCCATGAGGTCCTTGCGCGTAAGGACCGGGTGCTCCTTGTCCCAGACGATTGCCTGGGAGAAATAGAGGCCTGAGGCCTTCAGCGCCGGCGGGTAGTTGCCCAGGTTCGCGTACCCGCCCCAGATGTAGAACGCGCGCCCGGGCTCGAGCACGCGGGCCACCTGGCCGAACCAGGCAAGGAGCAACTTGGCGAAGTCCTCGTCCGACAGCCAGTCGCCCTCGAGTGGTCGATCCTTGGGCCGCATCTTGGGCTTGGCCTTCGACGGGTCGGAGACGCCGCGGGCCACGTCGAAGCCCTGGTGGTGCATCTTTTTTGCCAGCCGCTGGCGGTCCTTCTTGCCACGCTCGCTCTTTGACCTCTGACACTGCAAATCTGCGCGGCGCGAGAAGGACGTGATGCCTGCCGCGATGGCCGTGTTCGACCGCGGCTCGACCTTCACGTTGTACGGCGGGTCGGTGTTGACAAGGTGGATGGGCGCGCCGTCCAGCAGCCGGTCCACGTCCTCGGCGTTGCCGGCGTCGCCGCACAGCAGCCGGTGGTCGCCCAGAATCCACAGGTCGCCCGGCTGCGTCACGGCCTCATCCGGCGGCTCGGGTACCTCGTCCGGGTCGGTCAGGCCGTCCGTCACGCCGGGATCGAGCAGACTGGCAAGTTCGTCGTCGCCGAAGCCGAGGAGACCGAGGTCGAAGTCAGCGGCCTGAAGGTCCCGAAGTTCAATCGGCAACAACTCGTAATCCCACTCGGCCAGGTCGGCCGTCCGGTTGTCCGCCAAGCGGTACGCCTTCGCCTGCTCAGGCGTCAGGTCTGTGGCCACGTGGACGGGCACGAACTCAAGGCCCAGCTTCTTCGCGGCCTTCCACCGGGTGTGCCCGACGACGATGACGCCGTCAGTGTCCACCACGATGGGCTGCCGAAAGCCGAACTCGCGGATGCTGGCCGCCACGGCGTCCACGGCGGCGTCGTTCTGGCGTGGGTTCTGCTCGTACGGCCGGATGTCGTCGGTCTTGCGCTTCTCAACCTTCATCTCTACCTCCGTTCTTGCCCCAGGGCCGTCCCTTGCGCCCCCCGTTGGCCCGTGTCGCGTCCGGGTAGCCGCGGCGTACCAGCCGTCGCCCGGGCCGACGACGTGGCCACACGGACGAACTTTGCGTTCTCTTAGCACCGGCACGTTCCCGGCCGTTCAGCGCTAACAAATCCGGACCCGAATCCGCGTTTTTCGCCCAACAGTGGCGATTCGGCGTGTTTTTCGCGCGCCAAACAAACTCTGCCTAAGACCGCGACTGTTCCCGCGGCCGTCACCAAAACAGCGTTTTCGTCGGAGGACCCGCTCGCACAGGTTGTGATTCCTCGATGGGACATGTGTCGCTCTGCGCGTTGGGCAAGCCATCCTGATGCCGCACGATGTCCCGGCACATCGCCACGAACTCCTCGAGTGTCAACGTGCCTTTCGCGCTGTTCACCTCATGGTGCACGATCCACACGTTGCTGATGTCATGGTCGCCGCCGCGCCCGAGCGGAACGATGTGGTCGAGCGACGCCGTCTCAGGCGTGAGCTCCCTGTTGCTGATCGGGCACCGGAAGCCCTGCTGCTTGACAAGCTCCAGGACTTGCTTCGCCGTGATGGTCTTCTTCTTGGCCATAGCGTGCCTCGAATCGTTTGTTCTGGTTGCTCGATACGGTGTGCGACCACAGCACCCACCCCGATCGGTCACGTCTCCGGAAGCGGTTGTGCCCCTGCATGACCATCCGCTTCCCTGCCTCAGGCCACGTCGTCGTCGGGTACTTGTCGAACCGTTTGCGCCCTCCGCGGAGCGGCCGACCGCGCCGCCGGAGTCGGAAGCTGGTGGCGAGGCTGCAAGCCTTCCTGTACCAAGCGTCGCCAGCCCGTTTCAGCGAGATGAAGGCGAATCGTGCGGCCATCTTGTTCGCCGCTCCATCCCACTGGATTCTCGTTACGGTCTCTGCGCTGACAGGACCAAGCCTGCTGAGTTCCACGTTGCAGAGACAACGGCCGTTCTGGTCAAGCAGACGAGCCGTCTCCCCGTGGATAATGGCGGCGACCGGTACCATCCTGATGAGCGGGATTCTTTTCAGTGGCACGGTTCAAGTCTCCTCGTGCGCATGACGCCCCCACGCGGCCCACGTTCGCCCCGTGTTGCGACCGGGCGTCCAAGTTGGCCTACGGCTTGCCTTTTGCTTCCGTCGCGTCACGTGGGCGACCCTCCACCACGGGACGCCAGACCAGCATGTCGCGGCTGATCTGTGGACCGTCGTACCCCGCGCAGTAATGCCACTCGTCGGGCGCGTCGTTTCGGCCCGGCACGTCGCACCCGCCGCCGTTGCGGTCCAGCAGGCGGCAATCCAGGCAACGGCAGCGACGGAGGAGCGTGGCCGGTCCAGTCGGCGGGCCGGCGTGCGAGGTTTGCGAGGTTTGCGAGGTTTCTCCCCCAGTCTCTACTGTGCGCGCGCGTGCGCGCGCGCACGCGCGAGGCAGTAAAAAACCTCGCAGACCTCGCATCTCCGCTCCTAAACCCTTGTCATTACAGGTACTTACGTCATGCGAGGTCGCGCCCAAACCTCGCATCGACCTCGCAGACCTCGCATCTGGATGGCCGCCGTCGGACGGCCGACCCGCCTCGGTTCCGAGCTGTTCGAGCACGTTTGAGAGTGTCATTCGGCACGGTTCTCCCGCGCGGTAGGTTCCAGGAAGTACTTCGAATGGCCTCCTCCGACTGTCCGGCGCCGGATGTGCCACTGCCCGATGGGCGCGTCGACGTGCCGACCGAGGAGCTTCCCGAAGACAGCGCCCTGTGCCTGTGGCGTGCTCTTGCCGAACACGAACTGGAACATCTCAACCTCCTCGGCAAGACCCAGCAGCTGTTTGGCCGTAACCGCCATCGTCCCAAAGGTCTCGTGCCAGGCTGCCACGAAGGCTTCCCACTCGTAGCCCCTGGGGTCGGCTACGGCCCGCCAGCTGGTCTCGTTCGTTCGCCACTGCCGCAGACCGTTCACACGGAGGATGCCGCCGATGGTCTCCGACCAGTTCTCGAAGCCGCCGAGCCGCCTGGGATGCTTGGGTTTGCCGGCCGCCAGCCAGTTCTCCACCAGACCGAGAAGACACTCGAGGACGGTATGGCGGCGCTCGCGGACGTAGGCCCGGATGTCGGGGTGCTGGAAGTCCGTCCGCGACTCCGGGTGGGCCGACGTCGGTTCGATCATGATGGGCACGATGCGTTTGGCGATCTCGCCGCTGGCCTGGACGTTGTTGCCGGTGCCGACGACCGTCAGGTTGTTGGGCAGGTTGACGGCTCGCGAGAAGCCCAGGACGCGCCCGCCGAAGATGCGGGCCGTCAGGAGGCTCGACAGCGACTGCGAGTCGATCCAGTGCGGCAGATTATCGAGGTGCATCAGCGTCTCGCCCTGCAGCAGCATCGAGAGGATGCGTTTTTCGCGTTCCTCCTCCCGTTCGGTGATCTGCATGGACGGCGCTTCACGGCCGATGAGGACGCCGCCCAGGACTTCGTTGACGAGCTTCGACTTCCCAGTCCGTTCCAGCGGCGAGTTCACCAGGTGCATCGGCCGGTTGCCGTCCAGGGCCGGTGTGACGATGGGCGTAAGCAGCAGGCCGAAGAAGTTCTCGCGGTCCGCGTCGGTCTTGAAGGGGAAGTCCACCACCAGGTCGTGCAGGATGTTGTGGATGACCTCGCAATCGGTCTCAGGGGCGAGGCCGCGAAGGTCCTCGGGCTCGTCGTAGTACAGGCCGTCCTGCCAGCCGGGTTGGACGCGCTCGAAGCCGGGTCCGTAGACCGGGTAGGTAACCATGAGGACGAGTTCGCGGATGTGCGGGCGCGAGCGGGCCTGGGCGATCACGAGCCCCGCGGCGTCCTTGTTGCACGCCTGGTAGACCATGACCTGTGTCTTGGTCTGGCGGTTCGCGACCCATTTGCCGAGCCGCGTGTGGGTATCGACGACGATCCGCATCCGGTCGGGCACGAGTTCGAGCCATTTGCGTTTTCCGGGCGTGCCGAGGATCTCGCCGGGGATGAAGTCCTTGCGGTAGACGGCGTCGTCGGGCAATTCGTGGAGGACGGCGTCCGCGAAGATGGCGTTGGACTGTTCGATGTAGCGGTTCTGGTCGTCTTTGTGTGCGCCGGGCACGAGGATGTAGTCGCTCTTGGACCGGGGGCGACCGGCCACGGGTTTCAGTTCGATGCGGCGGGGCTTGCGAATGCCCGCTTCGATGCCGGACCGGATGGTAGAGGCGGCCTCGCGCCCGGTGAGACCGACCGACCCGGCCGCGCCCAGCAGCGCCGCTTCCACCTCCGCCCGGTCGAGGTACCCGCCGCCGATGAGCGTACCGAGGCTGAAGGCGGCCTTGTTGAGGGTGTCGTTGCGGCGGCCGTTGCCGGCGGCGCAGACGGCCGCCAGTTCCATCTTCATGGCCATCGTCGCGTAGTGGTTGGTCTTGGTGTCGGGTGACTGCGTTGGTGCCTTGGGCGCGGGTCGCTCCGGCTCGTCGGGCGCTCTGAGCAGGTCGATGACGTGCGACGGCAGGTCGGCGATCTCGACCTCCCACGGTGCCAGGCCTTCGGCCCATTCATACCGCTGGCCGGTCTCCGGGTGGACCGAGCCGGGGTAGACGACCTGCCCGCCGTCCCCGCGGACGTCGATGTGGTCCGCGAGTTTGCCCACGGAGTTGCCGATTGGCCCATTGGACCGGAAGTAGAAGTGCTGGGCGTGCGGACGGCCGGTGTTCACGGTGACAGTGGGCGGCAGGGCCAGATGCGCAACGTCGCCTTCGGGGTCCACGTCGATGACGACGATGCCGCTTGCCTGGCCCGTCCTGAGGCCCACGTTCTGCCGTTCCGCCCACGCCAGGGCCTCTTCGAGTGTCTCGCGAGCTCGTTGCTGCCAGCCTTTCAATGTCGGCCGTTTTCCGGCAAGCGGCGTAAACGACCAGCCGAGCCGGTGGCCGTACTCGAGATTGGCCGCGAGCGGGTTATCTGAGTTGGATGCCGCAGGCGGCAAGTTGCTCGTACACGTCATGGATTGACCTCGCTACAACGTGGATGCCCCTGAAGCGCCGAATCAGGTCGCGGAAGCGTTTCTGGTCCTCGGACAGCCGTCCACGCTCGGATTTGACCTCGATTTCAAGGCGCCGGCCGTCCGGCGCGATGCCCGTCAGGTCCGCTTGGCCGGGGATACCGAACCGGACGCTGCGCCGGCCGATTCGGGCCACGCCGACGTTCGCGCGCCAGATGCGAAGGTCGGGCCGCGTGCCGAACTCGCGGAGGATGGCGTTCTGGATCTGTTTCTCCGTCACACAGACGCCCCCTGGAACCGCTCGCGCAGCCGTTCTCGCCGAACGTCCATGACGAACCCGTGCGGCCAGACGCCGAAGGCGTCGCGGTATCGGTAGGCGGCCCACCCGGGCCTGTAACCGCGCTCGTCGGCTATGTGCAGGAACTGCTCGTATGCGGCGCGTTTCTCATCGAGTGTGGCCCGGTCCGGGTCGATGAGTTCGCCGCCCGCGACGACGGGCTTCACGCCGAAACGGTCCACGAACCGGTAGAAACTCCAGCCTGGCTTGTAGCCCATGGCCCCGCGTTCGGCCTCGAAGAGGTTCCACACCTGGCGGCGGTACGCGAAGTCCGTGTCGTCGAATTCCCAGAGTTCACCCTCGCCGTGGATGCGCGGTCGCCGGCGGCGCGACTCTTCGGCAGTGGGTACCCACCCGCACTCGGGGCAGGCCGGCTCGGTGGTCTCGAAGAACAGACCACACGCCTTACAGCGCCTGAGACCAAGCGGTTCGGTCGACCCGACCCGCGCGCCTGAGTCGAGCGAGTAATCGAGGCGCCGGGTCACCAGGCCGTGGACGTGGTGGTTGCCGGCGTGGTCGAGGACGATGGCACCGTCTTTGCCGCTCGCAGCCCGCATGACACGGCCGATCATCTGAAGGTGCAGATTCAGGCTCGCGGTCGGCCGTGCGATGATGGCGCATTCGAGGGCAGGGAGGTCCCACCCTTCCGTCAGAACCATGCAGTTCGAGACGACCTGTGTCTGGCCGTGGGCGAGCCGCGCAAGGATGTCCTCGCGCTGTCCGCGTGGCGTTCGGCCGTCCAGATGCTCCGCCGGGACGCCCGCGTCGCGGAAGGCGGCGGTGATGGCCAGGCTGTGTGCCACGTTCACGGCGAAGGTGACCGTACGTTTCCCGGCAGCGCGCTTCTGCCAGGTCTCGACGATGTCGGCATGGAGTTCCGCGGTGTTCGACCGTTCCGCCAGCGCCCCGAGGTTGTAGTCGCCCGCCGTGACGCGGACACCGCGCAGGTCCGGCGACTTCGACGCCCACACCTTCGGGCGGTGGAGGTATCCGGCGTCGCACAGTTCGTCCGCCCACGCCGCGACGACGATCTCGCCGAACACGTCACCCAGGCCTCGGCCGTCCAGGCGGAACGGCGTGCCCGTCAGGCCCGTGACGGCCGCGTCGGGGTAGGCGTCCAGGATCCGTCGATAACTGTCGGCCGTAACGTGATGGGCTTCGTCGAGGACAATCAGGTCGGCGTCGGGCTTGGCGCGCCGGACGAGTGTCTGAATCGACGCGACCTGGACCTGGGCGAGCGGGAACTCGGGGTATCCGGCCATGATGATTCCGACCGACAGGCCGTGTGCCCGCAGACGCCGGGCCGCCTGGTCGATGAGTTCCTTGCGGTGTGCGAGCCACAGCGTCCGGACGCCGCGCCGTTCGACCAGGGCCGTGGCCATCACGGTCTTGCCGCTGCCCGTGGGGCTGACCAGGAGGGGGCGGGCGTCAAGGGCGGCGACGACGTTGTCGACCGCCGTGCGTTGGTAGTCGCGAAGTTCCAGGATCAGGTGCCCGCCTGGCGCGCTGGATGTGCCCATGCTCTCTGGCATCGCCGGACCCTCAGAACGGCACGATGTTGCCCGGTCCCTCGTCCTGCATCTTGGCCCACTCGGCCGGCGTCAGGTCGTCGGGCTGTTTGCCGGGGAAGAGGTCGGCCAGGATGCGGAACCACTCCTTCTCCAGGCCTTCCTGATCCATCTTCTTTGCGCCGTCGGACGCCGCGAAGGCGGCCCAGGCCTCCTCCAGCGTCGATTCGTTCGCCTTCGTCTCGGGCGGCGTCGGCGGCGCAGGCGGCTTGGCAGGTGCGGATGTCTGGGCAGGTGCCGGACCGGCCATGGCCCGGAACTTCGATCCGAGGCGGGTCTTGATGGACTGGCGGGTGTTCTCGTCCGCCTTGGTGACACCGCCGCCCGATGAACCGTAGGGGTTCAGAAACTGGACCTTCAGGCGGCGTTTGCCGTTGTACTCTTCGTACCCGAGTTTGACCTGGACGGGGTGTTGCGCGAGGTCCGTGTCCTGGAGCCAGAACGGGTCGCGGCCGTCCCACCCGAGCGCCGCCTTCAGGGCGTCGAGGGCCACGGAGTTGAGCGCCCCGTCCCGCTTCTCAAGGTAGAAGTACCCGGTGATATCCAGGTCCTCGTCGGTGCAGGGCCGCCACTCGCTGCCCGTGAGTTCCTCGAACAGGCAGAACTTGATGATGCACGTGGCCAGGTTGTTCGGGCCGGTCTCATCGACGCCCACTTCGACCGGGTACGCGTGGAACAGTCCTTCACGGTTCGGTAACATGAGTCGTCTCCTGTTTTCGTGGTCACTCGGCGCTGGCGCCGAACAGACGGGTCCACAGGGTCGTGTCGTGTTTTGGGAAGGGCATCGGTTCGGCGAGCGTCCGGCTCTTCGCCATGCAGAAAGGCAGTTCGTTCGGGTAGATGGCCCGCGTTCCGCTGCCCTTGCCCTTGCCATCCTTGACGGTCACGTCGTAGCCGACAAACAAGACGTGGTCGGCCCACTCACGGACGCGCAGGCGTATGCTGGCCTTGCCGCTGGAGGGGGACTGCAGGCGCGGCTCATAGCGGAGCCAATCTTCTTCGACTGGGTTCGGCACCTTCGCGGTGCAGTCATGGCAAATGAGAATGACGTGCCGCCCGGCCCGCGTGTGCGCGTCGAGGTCCCCGAGGAGCGGCAGGAACGTCTCGTAGACGTGCGCGTAGCCTTTGCCGAAGCCGTAGCCTTCGATGCGGTCGACGCGGTGGCCTTTCTCGTGGGGCACGGTCGCCAACGTGTGGGCGACGGCCAGCTCCTCGGCCTTCGTTGCCGAGTCGATGACGAGGGTCCGGATCTCGTCCCAGCCATCCGCGTGGAGGGCCTTCCGGATGTCGGCCCAGGACGCGATGCCCTCGACCGGCCGGACGTCTACGCCTTCCGGCAACTGGTCGCGGAGCCGGGGCAGCGAGCCGTCGAGGTCAAGGAAGGCGACCGGTCCCGGCGCCGTCGCAGCGAGCGTGGTCTTGCCAATGCCGCCGGGGCCGAACGCGACGATGCTGTGCCCGGTGCCTTCGGCAATCGGGGCGAACGTCACGTGTGACGGCGCTGGCTTGGGGGGCTTCGGGGCCGCCTGGTGCGGCGGCGGGGGTGTGTTTGCGGTCGATTTGGCCATCAGTCATCTCCTGTCGAAGGTTGAGGATGCCCGGCGGCCGGGCACTGGGAACCTGCCCGTAGGGCGTCCGGATTCACTCGCTTGACCTGAAACGCGTCCTCCCCAAACTCGCGGATCGCGAAGCCGGTGAAGACGCGGCTGATGTCGCGGCCGACGTCGGTGCTCGCATCAACGACGCAGGCTCGATGGTCCTCATCGAAACAATAGGCGGCATCGAGCCGGACGCGGGATTGGCCGTGCAGGCACTCGGCGGCCAGAACGGCCAGGAGAAGCGTCTCCTCGATGTCGCGTGAGGCGACGGCGTCGCCGAACTGGTACTTGTAGATCTCCTTGGTCATGATCAGCCCTTTCACGGCCTCGCCGAAGGCCTATTGGTTACCTACCGGAGCGGCGCGCAAAGCGCCGGGAGTTTTCAAAGATATTCTTTGAGGCGGGCCTTCTCGAACCGGCGGCGGAGCTTCCGCCTAGCGTCATAGAGGGTTCCAGGAGCGGTGTCGGTCTCGCGGGAGACCTCCGTAGGCGTCTCGGTCATCAGGCGCTGGCACAGGTCACGCAGCTCCAGCGGTAGGTTCGAGACGACCGCTGCGATATCGATGGCCAGGTCCACGCGATCCTCAGCGGACAAGGCGGGGAAGCCCGTTCGGCGACGGTCGGTGTTCTGGTCCATGGTGTCACCGCGCTCGGCCGGTTTCCCGTCTGGGTTCTCCAGCGGGTCATTCAGCGAGCATTGCCGTCGGTAGTCCCGCATCTGCGCCTTCCTGGCCTCGAGGATCGTGGCGACGCAGTGTTCGACCACGCGGGCGATGAACGTGTTGCGCTGAGCCTTCTCCGGATCGAACTTCGACCGGCGACGCAGAAGGTCAAGTTTCATGTCCTGTTCGAGGTCGGGCACGTCGGATAGGGTGAGTCCGGCTTTGCCCACTAGCCGTTTCGCTTTGTGCTTGATCAGTGTCTCCGCGTACTCGCCGATGTCCTCGACACCCACGCTTGCCTCCTCGTGGCCGAGGAGGTGTTGCGGGTGTCGACGTCAGCCGGATTCGTCATCTCACAAACAGCGGAGGCGGTTGCGAGTTCGCCGGTTTGGCGACACCCACAACCGCCTCCGCTCTGCGGCCAGCTAGTTGTCTGGTGACTTGTTTCTTGCTCCGACGCCTATGTGCCGATCGGGTCCTCTGCCCTCATAAGGAACGGGAGGCCGTGCTTGACCTGAATGCTCACGGCCACCCCATCCTTGAGGCGGTGCGCCTCTTCGCGAAGTTCACGTACCTCGGCCTTCAGGGCGAAATCGTCGAGAGAGGTCTCCGACCGCGGGCCGTTCTGGCCACTCAACTTGACCTCACTCACGACGCGAAACTGTGGCCCGGGGATCAGTTCGCCGTTCCGGGCGATAAGGCCCATGACCCAACCGAAGTTCGTGGCCTGTATTCGGCGAATCAGTTTTCTCCAAGCTGGGCTCAGAGAGTCGAAGTGCTCAACATCATTTACGCCCATAGACGTGACTTTCCTATTGCCTCGAGGCGGGCTCCGTCTGCTTTGGTCGATGCCCAAGAAAGGTCCGCAAAATGCTTGACGTGAGTCGCGGGATTGGTAAAAGAGGCCCACAGACAAGGCATATGCGTGCTCCTGGTTCTCGCCAAGGGACAGGGTCCACGATATTGCTTTGTCGTGCCCCGCGGGATTGGAGCCCGCGGGGCACACTATTTATCCGCACAGGCACAAGAACGCTTAGCGCGGACCAGATGCTAACTACAGAACGTAACTCTCGTCAACACAAAGATTTAGGGCGGCCTATCAGACCAAGTCTTTCAACACAAACGGAATCCTCTAATACGTTGGACCACAACATCTTGTGTGCGAAACTGAAAAGTTTTCCACCGCAATGGTTTTCTTCCCACGCACACCGTCATTCTCCAAGGTCCGGCGCCGAATGTCCTGTGTGGCATGGACGTTACACAGTGCTCCAGACAAAAAGGCGGCCCTACGCCGCCTCGGAAGAGCCCGGCTTTCTGAGCCCGTACCGTTCAAGGAAACCCAACTCCGCCATCCGGATACATAGGGCGACAGAGGAGACCTGGAACGTGTTGACAATGTGCCGAAGCACTTCTCGCCCCAGGATCTGACGCTTCAGTGCCCTGTCCGTCTTGAAATTGAAAGTTCGCATGAAGCGAAGCCCTTCTCTCCAGGCCTCGCAAACCATCGCTCTCGGCATGAGCAGGCATGAAGCGAAGAAGTTCGCTTGCCGCTCGATGCGGCGCTTCTCCTTTTCCGTCAGGCCGACCAGCAAAGCTTCCGTCGGCACCTTCACGAGGAGTCCGGCCTGCGCCTCGTCCGGCAGGAGGTACTGGCGGTGCAGTTGCCAATGACCGATCTCGTGGGCCACGGTGAAGAGATAGCGCCCCCGCATCTTGGCGTGCTCGTCTGGGTCGAGGCTCTGGTCGATGAACACCTCACGCGTAGACATCCATGTTGCCCCCAGCACGTCCTCCGCACCCACGAGCTTCCTCAGGTCGTCAAGGTCGAGGGATAAGCCAAGGTGCGTCTCGAGTATGTCCTCGACCGGGATCGGGGGTTTCGTGATTGGGGAACAGTCGCGCCCGTAGGCAACTAACAGCGCGTCCGCCTCAGCCTCGATGACTTTTTTCGAGAGGAACTTCACATTCGGGATCACAGGTTCTACGTCCGTTCCTATTGCACCCAGACTCACTGAACGTCCCTCCGCCTCTCCTACCTGTCGGCTGGCGACTCTGGCACACGGTCTCCTCATCAGGAGGACCGTCGTCTCTCCTCCGCTTCTTCGGTCAAACGCCGGATCTCCTCTGCGGGAAGCCCCCTGGCGGCTCGCAGGAACGTTGCCATCTCGCGAGGCTGGCGTTGTATGATTCTGCCCAAGTCCGACGACATGCGCCCGGCCAAAGCCAGAAACTCGTCGAGGTCTTGGCTCAGGGCTGCTGCCATTGCCTTCACCTTCTCTTCGGCGGGAGGGGGAAACTCCTCCCGCTCGATCTTCGATAGATACGTTGGACTTATGCCTATCTGCTTGGCGAACTTGCGGAGACTGATCTTCTTCGCGAGGCGCAGTTCCCTCACCCTCCCGCCAAACCCCTTCTTCGACCTGTTACGCATACGTCACTCCTTGGCAGCCACCCTCCTTGCGGTCACTGTGCATTCCAGTGTGTATTCGACACGACACGCACGCTGCTGTCAACGACTTTTCCACCGAATCTCACATTTTTCTCCACAGCGATCCTCGGAGGGCACGGCAGTGATATGCGGCAAAACGGTACACGGGGGCAGTTTCTGGGATCTTGCTCGCCAATCTAGCGGTGCATGCGACCGGGATTACCGGGGGCGAAATGACCCGCAACAAGGCAAAACCATGTTGGTCCCGGCGCTTTCCGCGCCGCTCCGGTAAGTAAACAGTAGCATCTGTTTTGACTCCGGACGGAATTATGGAAGCAGACCGGGAATCCCCTTGCACCCTTCGCCCCGACCCGCAGGATGCCACCGGACGGGTGGCGACGCGGTCTGGCCTGTCCAGCCTGCGCCGCCCGACGCTTGACGACTTGGCGGACGCGCGTAAATGGTTGGCGCGTGTGATTGCCCGCCGAGCCGTCGAGATCCTGCGAGAGGAGGAAGGGCAATGAACGGGAAGACGGCTGTCTACGCGCGGTACTCATCCCATGCACAGGACCGGGGCACGTCCATCGATGTGCAGCTCGAAGCCTGCGGCCGCGGGCTGAATCCTGCCGACGTCCGGGAATACGTCGACCGCGCCCGCACTGGCCGGGCGGTTGCCGGCCGCGAGTCGCTTCTTCGGCTCCTCTCGGACGCCGAGGCTGGGAAGGTCGACCGCGTATTGGTCTACAAGTACGACCGGATCGGCCGCAACCTCGCCGAGACAAGTGCCATCATCGCCCAACTGGAAGACAACGGCGTCGAGGTCGTAAGCGTCACCGAGGGCAAGGACACCCTCGCCCGCGGCATGCACCTCGTCATCAGCGAGCACTACTCCCGTGTGCTCGCCGAGCGGACGCGCGACGGCCTGAAGAACCGCTTCAAGCAGGGCGCATGGACAGATGGCCCACCACCATACGGCTATGAAATCGAGAAGACCGAGGACAGCCATCACCGCCTGCGAGTCAACGAGGACGAGGCTGCGACCGTGCAATGGGTCTTCGAGACGTACACGGGCGAGTCGGTCGGCCTCAAGGAAGTAGCCCGCAGGCTCCAGAAGCGCGGCGTCCCGACGCGGCGGGCCTCGCACTGGACCCACACGGCCGTTCGCGGCATTCTCACGAACGACGTCTGCACCGGGCGCATCACCTACAACCGGCGACGCTTCAAACTGGACAAGCGGACCGGCCGGCGCGTGCCGGTGTGGAGGGACGACGAAGAGCACCTCGTCCGCGAGGATGAGAGCCTGCGAATCATCGACGACGGCCAGTTCGAGGAAGCCCAACGCAAACTCGCCGCACGGTGGCGTGGCAGAAAGGGTCCGTACTTGAGGTCAGCGCCGCGGCCGTTCACGGGCCTCATCTTCTGCGAGGCGTGCGGCTCGGTTTGCTACCGGCGAAAGAGCAAGAACAACAAGGGCGAGTACCATTACTACAGCTGCGGCTGTCGCCAGCGGGTTGGCGCGCACGCCTGCGACAACGCTGCCAGCGTCAGGGAAGACCTGCTTCTTGACGAGATTGCCTCGGCCTACGAGGAGGTGTTCGAAGACACCGACTTCATCATCCGGGAAGCCACGAAGGAAGCCAAGCGCCTACTGAAGCAGAACCGCAGCGAGGCCCAGCGGGTGCGGGCCCAACTGGACCAGGTGGAGGCGGAAATCGATTCCCTCATGAGGCTCCTGCGCGACAAGGACATCGACTCCACAGCGAAGAAGGTCATCTCGCGGCAACTGGGCGAACAGGAGACCGAACGGGAACGGCTACAGGGTGTGGTCTCGGCCCTCGCCGAGCAGGCGAACGAGAACACCGAACGCCTGGCCGATGTGGTCAGACAGGCGCTGGACGAGGCCCGTGAGTCACTGGCCAGCGCCGCCACCAACTCCGAGATCCGCGAGTTCGTCGAGCGGTGGGTCGGGCCGATGGTCCTACAGGGAGACGGCACCATAGCGCAAAAAGAACCGGCCGCCGATGAGGTGGGGGCCGGCGTGAAAGGGTTGGTAGCGGGGGCAGGATTCGATACTGATTCTCCGGATTCCTGGGACTGGGAAGACGTCGAGTTGGCCGAAGTTGCGGCTAGCACGGAAAGGTAGGAATGTGCGCGGTGGGTCTGTCATACCAGGGCTGGTGGATACGGTGAGGGCTTGTCCCTTGAGCAGTTTCTTGTCCTGCTGGGGCATGGGCTCAAGATTCCGCTTGCAAATGCCGAAGGCTGAGTTAGAATAGATAAGGTTGGGGAATCCCTCGAATGGGGTCTGCGGACCAGATGATCATCGCCTTTGAGTTCGACGCCTGCAAAGCAGCGCGGGCAATGGCCTATCTTGTCTCCCGTATGCCAGAGCAGAAGACCGACAAGGTTAAGCTGATGAAGCTGCTGTATCTGGCCGACCGTGACCACTTCTTGCAGGAGGGGCGGCCAATCACGGGCGACGACCAGTATGCGATGCCCTATGGTCCCGTGCCCACCTTGTCGCTTAACCTCCTGGATGGTCAGTTCGCACAAAGCGATGACGGAGCAGTGTTCACCTATCTGGAGACTCGAGACTACGAGGTGAGTCTCAAAGAGATTCCTGACCCACTCGGATTGAGCCAAACTGAGATCCGGGCGCTGGACGCCGTGATGCAGCGTTACGGGGTGATGGACACGTGGCGCCTTAAGGATTACACTCATGAGCTTCCAGAGTATCGTCAGGTGTTTCGTCCGGGGACATCCACTCGCATTCCCTTCGAACTCCTGTTGGAACTTTACAGCACTGGCAATCTGTATCGCCATGGGCGCCCGGTCATAACCCCTGGAATGGCAGCTAGCATGCCCTGTCCCTTCCCGCGTCCCGAACCCGACCTTTGACAATGAAGCCCTTCGAGATCTTCATCGCCGAGTTCTCTTGGAAGGGCTGTGAAGATAAGCGCCCCTGGCTGATCATAGAACATGCGCCGAATGGGCACTTCAACTGCTTTCCGATTTCGGGGGAGGATTACGGAGAGGGCGCTTTCCAACTCGACCAGACCGATCGTGACTTCGGGGCAACAGGGCTAAGCATAAGCAAGACATGCTACATACACGACGAAAGATTCTACCGCCTACCGCCGCAATCCTTCGGCCGCCGCAGAGGAACGCTAGGTGGCAACCTTCTGCTCCGTTTTTTGGATGCCGCTGGGCTGAATCACCTCCGGCCCAAGACCAGCACCTGAGTCGTGCCGGTCACGGGCCGCTGGGCTGCTCCGTCCTGCGACGGGCATCCTCATACGCCTGGATGGCCTGCTCTGCACGATGGCACCAACTCCGCGCCGTGGTGTAATTCGCGTCGCGTGCTTTGGCCCACTCCTTTTCCGTCATCCGCCTGTAGACCTTGGTCTCCAAAAGGAGGTCATACTGCGTCTCGTTGATGACCTTCTTGAAAACGTAGCCGAGGAGGTGGTATTCCATGTCCTCAGGATGGACCTCGGCTTCCCGCGGGTCGCCAAGTACAACATGAGGTTCGTCAGCAGGTTCCAGACGCTGGTGGTGTTTGCGGTAGACAGCCTCCTCCCGCTGCCAGGCGGTGATGCTTTTCCACGTGTCCCAGTAGAGGTTCCCGCCGATGCTCCCCGGACGGTGGAGCGGATAGGTGACTGCGACCTCGTAGAAGCCCGCACGGACTCGCGAGAGCAGGTCGTCCGGGTCGGGGCAGGAGCGGACCTTGCGCCAGAAGATATCGCAGAGGCTGGCCCAGAACACCATGCTGAGCAGCGGGAAAAGTCGTGGCTCCCGCTTGGCCTCCGCCTCCCGTCTGATCTCCAGGAGGAGGGCGCGCAGAACGGCCTCCTTGTCTGTGTAAGTCTGATTGCCCGGCCCGACGAGGGCCACGAGTTCTTCGACCGAGTTGTACTCCTCGAAGACCGCGTAGGTCTCCCGCAGCCGTTCGATTCTCTGCCTGACGTCTCGTCTCTGAAGCTGCGCCTCCAGATCGCGCCGGCACTGCGCGACCAGTTCACGGCAATTTCGTGTGCCCACCGGGTTGCTCCGCTACCCCGTTGGGCAGGGAGCAGGTCCACGGTGGACAGGAAGTCCTCAGGCTGTGGGTGGTGCTTCGCTGTGGATTTGGCAAGGGGAAAGGAAGGAAGAACCGCAGAATTTTGCGGCGAAAGTCCACGGTGGACGGGTTCGTCTACCGTAGACGGATCTCAGGGGTGTCGTACGCTTTAGCGTTCACCTACGAAGTCATCGTCCATGCCCTGTTTCTCCAGCAACGCCTTGCGGCGCTGCTCAGCATCCTGCTGCCGAATCTTATGGTAATCCTTCCAGGTCTTCGTCTTGGCAACCATCGAGCGGCTGTATCCGACTTCGCCAGCAATCTCGTCAACTGTGATGTCGCTGCGGCCTGGGTGTTTTCGGATGTACCGACAGGTCTTGTCGTCGCAACTCACCTCCGGGTTAGGACCCCGCCGCAGCCGATTTGACGCGTCTGGGACACTTTCTGCGGAGGCTTGTGACCCTTCCTGTGCCTGCTGTGCGTCCCGTGCGGCGGCGGCCATCAACTCTTGGCCATTGATGGCGTTGAGCCGGCCGATGACCTCAAGGCCCTTCTCGAACTGCGCCCGCTCCTGTGGATTGGGGCCCTTGCCTTGAGGAAACGCTTTCAGGATGGAAGGTGCAAGGGCACCCATTTCATCGCCCGCGGCGCTGAGAATCTTCAGGGCCTCGCGGCCATACTTCGTCAACACGTAATCCGCCTTCGCGATGGCAGCCGAATTCAGGCCGTGGGCTTCCGCCGCTCTTGCCATTGTCTCGAGCGAGAGGCCGAACCGAGAGCCAATCTCCTCTTCACTGGGGTAGCCCTGGAGCCGCGCCAACGCGTAATGCTGCGGGCCGAGCAGCCAATACAGGATAGATTGGTTGACGTGCCCGGGATCGACTTCGCCCCTGTGAAACGCCTCCTCTAATTCCTTCCACTGCCTCGCGTCATAGTCCCTAAACTGTTCGTTGATGGTTGCCCCCGTTGACTCCATTGCTGCGTCGCGACCCTCTTTGCCTCCCGGCTCAGCAGTCTGCCGGGCCAGTAGGTCAACATGGTCCGCCAGAGAAAAGGCGATTCCTCGGCACTCCTTAGCCATTGCCTCAGCATGGCCCAGAATGTCACCCGGCGGCGATTCCTCGGGTGCCTCCGGATGGCGCGCCAGGAATTCCCTCAGTTTGGCCCGGGCATCGAGCAAGCGCCCCACCCTTTGTGCAAACGTCTCAGCGTACTCCAGGCTCTTGTGCCACTCTAACATCTCCCTGGCTTCATAAGCGCCAACAAAGGGGCGATTAAGCCAAAACGGGCCACCCGCCCCCCATGTCCCACGCAACAGGGACATGCCCAGTTCTCCATCTGGCATGAAGAGTGCGTACACATCCTTCAGTACGCCGCCGCTCCAATATCGAAGATCCTCTGCGAACGCTTGAAGCACCCCGCTTAAGTCCTTGACCGCTACCGCTGCCAAAACCTTCTCTTCACAATTGGCAACGTGCGCGATGTCTTCCATGATTGCTTTTTCGATCCGGTCTTTCCACGGGGCGAAGGTTCCTTTGGCCCTGCACGTTTCATCCTGTGTCCGCGCCGCCCCGGCGTCGGCGGGCACCGCTGGCCTTGGGCTAATCCCCAATTCGTCACGGACATGTGGCTCCCATTGCCGTGCCTGATAACGAAGGTGCATCAGACGTACCGTCTGCTGATCATGGGGCAACCCCACATCTGCCCAAATGCCGGGGTCCCAGTCGCCAACCGACTCTATCTCTTCCAGTACCCCGATCTGCTGTCGAGAAGACACGCGTTGGGCGAAGTCCAAGTCGGCGCGGTCGACCACTCTAATGGGATCAGTTGCTTCATCGAAAGGATCCGCATCCCGCCGTAGTAGCTCCGCCAGCTTTTCGGCGACTTCCTTGCTGGACACGGCGTAGAAGGGACGGGATCCTGTCAGAAGATAGAACTCTTTCGCCTCGGGGCCTGTGCCCGTTTCCTTCTTCGGGGACAGGCTGTTGCCGCCCGCCCCAGGGACCTCTGCGGTTGATGCCATCGGTGCTTCCGTGTGTTCGCCAGGTACAGCAATCGCTCTTGCCTTGCCTCGGAGGGCATGGATTCGCTTTAGCCATTCGGCGGTTGGCTGAACGA
>CAYVAM010000074.1:0-17994 GCA_964449275.1 uncultured Anaerolineales bacterium | reverse complement strand
CATTCCCGCAGGTGCTGCGTGCCCAGTGGGTGGGTGCGGCCCTTGGCGAAAAGAGGGCCTTCGGTTTCTGCGCCGGGGCGTCCGGCTTCTGGAATGGCGTGGCGCTCTACCGGCAGCGGGCGATTGTTGACCAGGCCAAGGCGGTGATGCTGGCCGCGGTTGGTGAGGACATTGGCGAGGCGAATGAATCCAAGAAAAAGGATGTCGTTGAAGCAGTGACCATAGCCGAGGCCGACCGGAAGATCGTCGTCGGCAAGGACGGGGTGATCACCATTCCATCCGTGACCTGCAGCAAACCGACCAACAGCACGCAGAAGATCGTTTTCATGAAGAGCTACCTGGGCGGGATGCAGTTGCACTACAACCGCAATGGGAAGCCCGAGGAGTTCGAATACACCTTCGACGCGCCGGCAGCCGGGAAATACGCGCTCATCGCACGGGTGGTGACGACCAGCGCCGAACAGCACCTCTTGGTCGCGGCCAACGATGCCAAGGAGCCGACCGACATCGCGGTGCCTTACACCGTCGGCAAGTGGGGTAAGACTCCGCCGGTCGAGGTCTCGCTGGTCAAGGGCCGGAATGTCCTTCGCTTCTCGCGCAACGACCCGGTCAAGGGATTGACCATTAAGGACTTCACGCTGAGGCCGGTGAAGTGAAGTCCGGTGTAGCGGCCGAAGGCGGGCGAGCCCCGCCACCCCGCGGCAGAGCCGCCCGCCGGCCCGAGGGGTAGCCGCAAAATCGGGTATCTTATCAGTAGACGTGAAGTGTCCGTGAACCCGATTGGTTACTTGAACATGGAGACAAAGACATGAACAGATCGCACAAGACAGCGGCACTGGCGCTGGCCATCCTGGTATCGCTGAACCTGCCCATCCTGGCCGCCGAGGCGCCGAAGACGCTGCCGGACCCGGACGGCAAGCCGGCCGACATGACCAAGCCCGTGCAGGTGTACATCCTGCTGGGTCAGTCCAACATGGTCGGCGCCGGCAAGATCAATCCGTCGAGAGGAAAAGCCGAGGGCTCCCTGACGCACGCGGTGAAGGAGAAGAAGCTGTACCCCTACCTTGTGGATGACGCCGGCGAGTGGACCGTCCGCCAGGACGCGCGATACGTGCGTGTCATGGGGAGCGGCACAGGAAATATGCGGCGGTTCAACAACGAATGGATGACCATCAAGGGCGGAAAAATCGGCCCGGAGTTCGGCATTGGGCATTACGTAGCGCATGCCACCGACGCGCCGGTGATGATCCTCAAGAGCTGCATCGGCAACCGCAGCCTCGGCTGGGACCTGCTGCCGCCCGGCAGCGAGCGGTTTGAGTTCGAAGCGAAGGACAGGAAGACTGGACAAATGAAGACCTCCGTCTACGCTGGCTACAAGGATTCGCCGGACAAGTGGGAAAAAGGCACCGAGCCGAAGAAGATAACCTGGTACGCCGGCATGCAGTACGACGGCGATATCGCCAACGCCAAGAAGGTGCTGGCCGAGCTGGACAAGCATTACCCCGGCGCCAAGGGTTATGAGGTCGCGGGCTTCTTCTTCTGGCAGGGCGACAAGGATCGCTACAACGCCGGACACGCCAGCCGCTACGAGAAGAACCTCGTGCACCTGATCAAGCAGTTGCGCAAGGATTTCAATGCCCCCAAGGCCAAGTTTGTCTGCGCCACGCTGGGTCAGACCGCCAAAGGCGCCACAGGCAACGAAGGGACAATCCTCGAGGCCCAGCTCGCCGTCGACGGCAAGACGGGCAAGTACAAGGAATTCAAGGGCAATGTCGCCTCGGTCTACACCAAGCCTCTCTGCAAAGGCGGCGCCTCCAACGGCCACTACGGCGGCAATGCCGAGACCTACATGAACGTCGGCGAAGCCATGGGCAAGGCGATGGTTAAAATGCTGGAAGAGTAGAATCCGGCGGCTGCGCGCCGGCCGACCCGCTGAACGCCCATTCGGCCTGTTGGTCGGCGGCGCGCGGTGTAGCCCCAAAATCACATTAGTCCCTCGGTGGTGCTTTGAACCATAAGATACCGCTGTGCCGGAGTGCGCCGTGCGTGCCCTTCCCTGTTGACACCAAGCCCCAACGGGCCTACAGTGACGTAGAATGGCGTGTGACCTGAAGCAAAATCGCAAAATAGAAAAAGGAGAGTGAGCCATGGCGGAGCGGAAAGTAACTCGGCGTAAGTTTGTGCAGAGCAGTGCGGCGGCGGCGGCCGGTGTGGTGGCGGCGGGCGCAGCCTCCAAACTGTCGGCGGCGGACAAGAAAAAGATCATCAACTACAACGAGAACATGGAGTACCGGCCGTGCGGCAAGACCGGCATGATGGTCTCGGCCGCCTGCCTCGGCGGGCACTGGAAGCGGATCGACAAGATGGTGCCGGGCGTCTTCAAGGGTCGCGGCTGGCTGAGCGCCGACCTGAACGACAAGGGCTTCCAGAAGAACCGCTACGACGTCGTCACCCGGTGCATGGAGGTCGGCATCAACTACATCGACGCCTGCACCATCCAGGAGGTCAAGGCGTACAGCAAGGCCCTCGAAGGACGCCGCGACAAGATGTACCTCGGCTTCTCCTGGTACCAGGAAGAGATGCGCAGCGTAGGCCGCCAATGGCGGGACGCCAAGAAGAAGGGCAAGCCGAAGCCGGCCGGCTGGGTCACGCAGAAAATGGGGGAGGCCATGGATCACGGCTTCAAGGAGACCGGCCTGGAGTACGTGGACCTGTGGCGGATCACCATGGAGGAGCAGAGCGTCAAGCACGACAAGGTGGAAGTCGAGGAGATGATGAGGGCCCTGGAGAAGGCAAAGAAACAGGGCAAGGCGCGGTTCATCGGATTCTCCTCCCACCACCGCGAGCACATCAAGTCGCTCATCGAGACCTACCCCGAGATCGTGGACATCATCGTCACGCCCTACCACGCCAAGACCAAGGAGATGCCGGGCGACAGCCTCTTCAAGACGATCGCGAAGTACAAGGTGGGCTTCTTCGGCATCAAGCCGTTCTCCTCGAACGGGCTGTTCAAGGGCGACTCCACGCCGGACAACCCCCAGGCCGAAACGGACAATCGACTCGCACGCCTCGCCATCCGCTACGTCCTGTGCAACCCCACCATCACGGCGCCCATCCCGGGCATGATCAACACACAGCAGGTGGACAACGTGGCAAAGGCCGTCGCCGAACGGCGCAAACTCGACGTGGCCGAGGCCAAGGAACTCGAAGAGGCCATGGACGAGGCCTGGGCCAAACTGCCACCGGACTACCAGTGGCTCAAGGACTGGGAGTACGTGTAATAAGCGTTTGCCTGACCGCGTAGCACCGTAGCATGCTGTGGTACGTGTTTAGCGCCGGCTGGCATGGCCACGCCCGCCACGGCGGGTAAACTTGCGTGGCCATGGCGGATCGGCCGCGACGTTGCGCGGCGGGTCTCCCGACCCGCCGCGCGGTGAAAGGAGAGCACGCGTTTGGCGCGGCGGGTCTCCTGACCCGCCGCGCGGTGAAAGGAGCGCAAATGATGGCAGGGAAAAAGGTGACGCGTCGCCAATTCGTGCAGACCAGCGCCGTCGCGGCAGCAGGCGTGGCCGCCGGCGCCGTCAAGGCCGGGGCAGCCAACGTCGATAAGAAGAAAATCCTGAACTACAACGAGAACATGGAGTACCGCCGCTGCGGCAAGACGGACCTGATGATCTCGGCGGTGTGCATGGGCGGCCACTGGAAACGCATCAACGTGATGAAGCAGGACTTCGACAAGAACCGCCACGACGTCGTCAGCCGGTGTATCGACGTCGGCATCAACTACCTCGACGCCTGCTGCCGTGCCGAGGACGTCGCTTACAGCAAGGCCCTCAAGGGCCGCCGCGACAAGATGTACCTGGCCCTGTCGTACTGCGGCAAGGAGACGCGCAACAAGGAGTACCGGACGGCCAAGAAACTGCTCGAGAGCCTCGATGCGCTGCTCTCCGAATCGAATCAGGATTACACGGACCTGTGGCGGATCACGTGCTTCGAGCCGGGCGGGCGGCACACGTTCAACACCTCGTGCGAACTCGTGGCGGCGCTCGAGAAGGCCAAGAAGCAGGGCAAGGCGCGCTTCATCGGTTTCTCGTCACACGACCGCCGGTGGATCAAAATGATGATCGAGTACTTTCCGCAGGTCGAGGTCATCCTCTTCCCCTACACCGCCAAGACCAAGCAGATGCCCGAGGACAGCGTCTTCGACGCCTTGAAAAAACGCGACGTCGGGTTCTTCGGCATCAAGCCGTTCGCCTCGAACTCGCTCTTCAAGGGCGACTCCTCGCCCGGCAGCCCGCACGCCGAAACGGACGACCGGCTGGCACGCCTCGCCATCCGCTACATCCTGTGCAACCCCGTCATCACGGCGCCCATACCCGGCCTCATCAACATCCAACAGGTGGACAACGTGGCCAAGGCCGTCACGGAGCGGCGACAACTCGACCTCGCCGAACGAAGGGAACTCGACAAGGCCATGGACGAGGCCTGGGCCAAACTGCCCCCGGGCTACCAGTGGCTCAAGAACTGGGAGTACGTGTAAGGTGTGAGGTAAAAACAAAGTGACGCACGGAACCTTCCGCAGCGAAAGGAGGCGGCGTGAAGCAGTTGCTCCGGGCAGCGGTGATGGCAGCAGTGATCGTGACCTTGGGGTGCGATGCGGTGCGCAATGAGAAGCCGCTTCTCCTGGACGGTTCCGAGCCGCTGTTCCTTCTGGACCAAGGCAACCCCGAACTGGCCAACCTCCCGCCGCCGAAGGGACCGGTGGCCGACAACAGCCGGTGCCACGTCTGCCACATGAACTACTGGCAGGAGGAACTGGCCGTGCTACACGAGAGGCACAACATCGGCTGCGAGAAGTGCCACGGCCCATGCGACGCGCACTGCAACGACGAGGACAACATCACGCCGCCCACCATCATGTTCCCGAGAGCGATCATCCCCGCCGCCTGCATGAAATGCCACCCCGCCGAGCAACTCTCCAACAAGGAGCACCACTGGGACGTCTTCGCCCCCACCACCAACAAGACGCCGAGGAAGATCTGCACCGACTGCCACGGCAAACACCGCCTGGCCCGCCGTACCTCACGGTGGGACAAGACGACCGGAAAACTCCTTGTCGGAGGCTGGCAAGACACCAAGTAAGGACCGAGGCGAAAGGCCGGCGCGCGGCAGGCTCAGGCTCGAAAGACACAAGTGACGCGCGGTGGGTCAAGAGACCCACCGCGCAAAACCTGACGAAGCGCAGACTCCGCGCGGCGGGTCTCCTGACCCGCCGCGCTTATTCAATGCAAGACTGCCGCACTGCTCAGTCGGCCGGAATCTCGATCCACGTTCCGGTCTTGGCCGACTCGAGCACCGCCTCGCAGACCTTCTGGGTCTGGAGGGCCTCGCGGAAGGTCGGCGAGCACGGCTCGCCCTTGCCCACGGCGGTCAGGAAGTCGGCCACCTGATGGACAAACGCCTCGGCGTAACCGATCGCCAGCCCCGGCACCCACCAGTGGTCCATGTACGGATGCCCACCGCCGTGGTCGGTGACGTGGATGGACCGCCAGCCGCGCAGTTTGCCCTCATCGCGATGGTCGAACCACTCCAGGCGCTGCAGGTCGTGCAGGTTCCAGCGGATCGAGGCGTCCTCGCCGTTGATCTCGATGGTGAACAGCGACTTGTGACCGCGGGCGTAGCGGGTCGATTCGAAGTTGCCCATCGACCCGTTCTCGAAGCGGCAGAAGAAGGTGCAGGCGTCGTCGATGCCCACCGGCTCCACCTTGCCGGTCTCGGCGTGCACCCGCTCCTTGATGAAGGTCTCGGTCATGGCGTTGACGCGCGTGATGGGGCCGTTGTGCCACATGGCCGTGTCGATACAGTGGGCCAGGAGGTCGCCGGTGACGCCGCTGCCGGCGGCCTTGACGTCCAGCCGCCACGTCGCCATGCCGCCCTGGGGCACCTCGGCCGAGATCGTCCAGTCCTGGAGGAAGACGGAGCGGTAGTGGAAGATCCGGCCCAGGCGGCCCTCGTCGATCAGGGCCTTCGCCAGGGTCACGGCCGGGACGCGGCGGTAGCAGAACGAAGCCATGTTCGGCACGCCGGCCTTTTCGACGGCCTCCACCATCGTGCGGGCCTGGGCGACATCGAGCGCGAGGGGCTTCTCGCAGACGATCATCTTCCCGGCCTCGGCGGCGGCGATGGCGATCTCGGCGTGCACGTTGTTCGGCACGCAGATGTCCACCACGTCGATGTCGTCACGCTCGATGACCTGGCGCCAGTCGGTGCAGTGCGACTCGTAGCCCCACTGCGCCGCAAAGGCCTTCGCCTCCTCCTCCACCAGGCCGCAGATCACCTTCAGGACAGGCTGCTGCGGCACGTCGAAGAAGTTGGTGACCATGCGGTAGGCGTTGGAGTGCGCACGCCCCATAAACCCGTACCCGATCATGCCGACGTTCAGTGGTTTCGTTGCCATGATTCCACGCTCCTCTTCCTGTTGTTGCTTTCCACGCCCCGAAGGGGCACTTGTGATCTAGCCACGGGCGCAAGCCCGTGGGAAGTGTCCGCCCGGATATCCCTTTTCCTTTTTCCGAGAGCCCCGTAGGGGCGACTGAAAGCCCGGCGAGCGGCTCAATCGCCCCTCTGGGGCTCAAGGTCAAACTTGCTCAATGCGTTCCTGCTTGAGGTCCGTGTTTCCCTGGTACCCAGCACGACGAAGGGTACCCTCTTGCCGAAGAGCGCGGCGGGCAAGCCCGCCGGCTAAATGGTTCGCTGCCCGCGCGTGTGGCGCCTACTCACACCAGCCGTGAGCGTCGCGGACCGCAACCATCGCGGCAAGGATGTCGCTCCACGTCCCGGGCTGCATCATGACGTCGTTGGGGAACATGCAGCCGTCCCAGCAGAGGTGGCGAAACGCCTTGGTCAGTTCGCCGCCGTCGTCTCGCAGCCACAGGCCGGCGTGGCGCGGGATGTCGAGTTTGCCGTTCGGGTCGTTCGGCAGACAGTGCCGCCCGGTCTTGTCGTGGGAACCCGACCCGTGCACCGTCCCGTCGTTCTGGGCCACGTGGAAGTCGATGGTCCACGGCCGCAGCGCCTCGGCCAGCGTCTTCAGACCCGCGTCGAGGACGGCCGTGTCGTCGAGGTCCGCGCCCTCGGGCAGAATCCGATCGTCCGGGGCATTGTAGCCCAGCAGGTACAGCATGGTGTGGGCCATATCGCACTGGAAGCCAAGCGTGTGCGGCCGGTCCACCAGTTCGAGCAACTTGACCATTTCTTTCCAGGAGTGCATGCCGCCCCAGCAGATTTCGCCTTCCGCCGCGAGGCGCTCGCCGTGTTCCTCGGCGACATCGCACGCCTGGCGGAACGTCTCGGCGATCTTCCGGGTGTTGCCTTCGGGGTCCTCGGCCCAGGCGCCCGGATCGCACGCGGAGTCGATGCGCACGATGCCGTTTGGGCGGACACCGAGTTCGCGGAGGGTCTTTGCGATGCGGCATCCTTTGCGGACCTGCGTGAGGAACTTTTCGCGCTCCGCGTCGTCGCCCATCGCGCTGCCGCCGCCGGTCGGCGGCCAGACGGGCGCGACCACCGAGCCGATGACCAGGTTCCGCGCCCGGACCTTGTCGGCCAGCGCCTTCAGGTCGTCGTCGGTCGAGTCGATCTCGACGTGCGGCGCGAACAGGAACAGGTCCACGCCGTCGAACGTGACGCCGTCCACCTCGGCCGCCGCCGTCAGGTCCAACATGGTGTCCAGGTCGATGGGCGGCTCGCCGCCGTCGCCCTTGCCCACGACGCCGGGCCAGGCCGCATTGTGCAGTTTCGGGAAGTTGTTGGGATGGTTGTCGCTCATGACTCACTCGGTCCTTTCGTTACGGCGCGCGGCGGCCAAGGCCGCCGGCTAAGCCCTTCTCGCGGCGGGTCAGGAGACCCGCCGCGCACGGCGCGCGGCGGCCAAGGCCGCCGGCTAACACAGCACACGCGAGGTAACACAGCGCACGCGAGGTATCGCAAGCCTACTGCTTTGCCGCATCGCCGACGTTCGGGGCGTCGGGATTCACTTCCGGCCCGAAGTACCGGAGGACGACCAACGGCTCGGTGGCGGAGGTGTTCTCGTAGAGGACGCCCGCTTTCGCCGCCGCCTCCGTCACGAAGACCTCGTCCTCCGTCAGGTCGTGGAAGCGGATCAGTGTCGGGCAGGCGAGGCGCAGGTTGTTGATCTTGCCCTCCCCCTGCACCGTGATGAGGCCGCAAGCGCCGGTGTCGGGAATCGTGACACGCACGCCGGGGTCCACCGTGAGTTCCTTGGCGGAGACGAACTGCCAGCCGTTGATGCGGCCGTAATCGATCCAGCGGTCCATGTAGCCTTCGCTCGCGGTGTCGGCGACGGGGATCGGCTCCAGGTAATGGTTGGCCTTGAAGTTCGGGTCCGTGTTCTCTTCCCAGTCGAGTTGCTCGACCAGGTAGTCGAGGTCCTGGTGCTTGTCGGGCGGCACGTCCTTGACGAGGAGCGACCAGGGAACCTCGCGGCCCTCGACCAGGCTCTGATACATGCCGAACACGTCGGAACCCCACTGCGGCTCGTAGGTGCACAGGGAACCGGGGGCGTGCAGGACGCAAGGCGGCACGAGCCATCCGGTGCCGGGCTTCAGACGGTACGCCTGTGCCAGGTCGAGGATGCCGTTGTCGCCCTTGTTCCAGTCCTCGAGGCACTTGCGAACCTGGGCCTTCGTGGTGCCGGGGCAGAAGCCGAAGAACGTGTACGGGAAGTTGTTGCCGACGTTGTTGTGCTGTTTCGGGAAGTAATACGACTCGGGCTTACCGTCCTGCCCGACCTTGGCGGCCTGCTCGTCGTTCTGGTGCATGTGATGCGGGATGGGGCCCATGTTGTCGAAGAACTTGCTGTAAACCGGCCAGCGCTTGTACTTCTTCCAGATAGCGTCGCCGACGATCCCCGCGCCCGCTTCCTCAACGGCATCGCGCAGCAGGACCCGCTTGTCCCCGAAGACGACGTAGGAGAGGCCCTCGTCGGGCACGCGGCCTTCGTTGGCGGCCTCGGTCGTCGAAGCGAACCACCGCTCGTCGATGCCGCCGCGGTCCAGCCCGTAGGCGTACAGGTCGTCCGGGTGAAGTTTCAACCGCTTGCCCGGATGCAGGAAGGAGCGCGGCACCCAGTTGGGCGCGAGCCTCAGGCACCCGGCGCCCTTGTCGATGGCCGCCTCAACAACCGGCTTCGCGTTCTCGCTGACCGTTTCGAGTTCCTTCACGGATTTGGCTGTCATGATTCCCTCCCTGCAATGGCTGGACACGAACGCGCGGGGCAAGCCCCGCGGCTAACACGTAATCGTCGCGCGAAAACACTAGCGCGCGACGTAACACGTAATCGTCGCGCGATAACACTAGCGCGCGACGCAACACGTAATCGTCGCGCGAAAACCAAAGCGCACAACGCACGCTAAACTAACGCGCGGGGCAAGCCCCGCGGCTAACGGGTCATCGTCGCGCGATAACACTAGCGCGACGCAACACGTAATCGTCGCGCGAAAACGAAAGCGCACGGCGCACACAATGTACGCCAAGGCGCACGACGCAGGCGACGGACGCTAGGCCGTGACCAGATCGATCTTGCTCATGTCGCAGGCGCCGAGGCCTTTGGCGCCGGCCGTGAAGACGCACTTGGCGCTGCCGCTTTCCTCGAGCCCCTCCAGGCCCATCTTCTTTCGCTGCGCGTCGAGCATCTTGATGCCGACGTAATCGATCGCGACGGTATCGGTCGAGGCCATGATCGCCTTCTCGGCGTAGGTGGACTCCGCGCGTGCCTGCGGCCCCTTGTTGGCCACGGGCAGCAGGGCGTCGCCCACGATAAGACGGGTCTTCTTGCGAATCACGTCCAGGCCGTTCAGTGCCGCGATGAACGGGTCGCACATGCCGCCGTGGACTTTGCGATCCTTCCGGTTTCCGTGTGCGGCGCTGGCGTTGTGGAAACTGCCGAAGTGGTTCTTCATCGAGAAGGTGATGCCGGCCAGGCTGTGGGTCTTCAGGACCGGCACGTTCACCAGAGCGGTGCACTTCTGCGTGAGGATCTTGGCGAATCGCCCGTCGCAGGTGTGGAACCGGGTCGGCTGCTCTTCCCAGTCGCCGTCCACGCCCGTGTACGCGACGCCGTCGATCTTGCCGACCTGGTAGCCGCTCTTCTCAAGGTCTTTGCTCGTGCGGTCCCAGACGATGATCTTGTCGGCGGGGACGCCGGCCATTCGGATACCCTCAACCACCGCACTCGTCACGCACGGGTGCGTGCAGGCGCCTTTCCCGAAGAGGCAGTTGATCTTGACAGCCACGACGTCGCTGGGTTTGAGGTACTGCTTCCAGGCCTCTGCGGGGGTGCTTTTGCCGGCGAGTTTCATGACGACCGCGTGGACCATCTTCTTGACGACGGCGGGGTTCGGCTTCTTGCCGGCGACCGCATCGTCGCGCACGGCCTTGACGACAACCGACTTGCCGCCCGAAGCCTGCCCCAGCGCCGCCTTCCGGCCGAGCACGGCCGCGCCCGCGCCGGCCGCCACCGTCCGGCCGACGAACTCACGCCTCCCTATTTTGCCACCCATAAGTGATCTCCTTTAACGGGCCCTCCGCCTCAGGCGGTGCGGGCCATCTCTTTCAGGAACTTCAGGCCGTCCTTCGCCAGACCATCGGCCGACTCGTAAATCGGCCGCCAGATGCACGCCGCCGCACACAGGTCCAGGATGCCAATTGCAAAACTCTCGATCGTCACCCACTTATCGTAGCCGACGTCGCGAAGAGCCGCGAAGGCGTCTTCCCATGCCACTTGGCCCGTGCCGGGCACCCCGCGGTCGCTCTCGGAGGCGTGGAAGTGGCCCAGGTGCTCCTTGCCGACGGCGCGGATCGCCGCGGCCGTGTCCTTCTCCTCGATGTTCGCGTGGAAGGTGTCGACCTGGACGGTGAGATAGTCGCTGCCGACCGTCTTAACCATCTTCAGCGCCTGGTCCACCGTGTTGATGATGTAGGTCTCGAAGCGGTTGAGGGGTTCGATGGCCATCGGTATCTTCGCCTGCTCGGCGTGCTGGGCGGCGGCCCCGAGGCACTCGGCGCACCACTTCAACTCGTCCTCGGTGGGCGCCTTCCCGGTCAGGTAACTGCACGGGGAATAGAGCGGTCCGGCCACGGCCTCTCCGCCCATCTCGCCGGTGATGTCGATCATCTTCTTGAGCCGCGCGACGGCCTTCGCGCGCTCGTCGGCGTCCGGGCTGCACGGGTTGGTGCCCGGCATCATGACGCAGCAAGCGGTCATGCCCATCTTCGACTTCTCGAGCGCCGCCCGCGTGGCCTTGACGTCGAGCAGGCTGAGGTCGTTGAACGGAATCTCAACGCCGTCGAATCCGAACCCGGCCACCTTCGGGATCAGGTCAATTTGGTCCTTCGTGAATGCCGCCGTGTACACCAGCAGGTTCAGGCCGTATCGCACGTTCAAGGGCTTACCCCCTTTCGTATCGGGCGTCTGGGTTTCGCAACCGGCAAGTGCGGCCGCCCCAGTGGCTAGCGCTGCCTTGCCGAGAAAGCCTCGCCTCGTCAAACCGTCTCGCAACATTGTCTGCCCTCCACCTGAGTGCCGAAATACGTGTAAAGAACGGGTACAAGCAATACCGGCGCGCGGCCGCACCCGTACACACAGCCGGGGCACACTCCCGCCTCACGTCAAACCAGTCTACGGTCCGCGGAGTTGCAGGTCAAGTAAATGGTGGGCGAGGTTTGACGTGGGCTGTGGAAACAATTTCTGGCATGGGACGATTTCCTGCGGCTTGGCCTCTGTGGTGGTTGTAGCGCCGGGGTTTATCCCCGGCGCATCCTGGCCGGTGCCGCCGCCAACGGCCGCCGGGCATAAAGCCCGGCGCTACAACCGCCTGCGCGCGCCAAGTGATGGCTTGACCTCCGCCCCAACAACGGTAACATCATGGCAGGTGTGTGAGACGGTTCCCGAGAATCATCTGCTCACGAGGTGAACCATGAGACGCTTTGCGATAGTGGCTGTGGTTGTGGTCGCTGCCTGTGCGCTGCCGCTCGCGGCGGCGGGCGAGGTCCGGTTCAAGAAAACCGTGGTCGATAAAACCTTCCGCAGCGAGGGCGTCGCCATCGGCGACGTCAACCACGACGGCAAGACCGACATCCTCGCCGGCGACGTCTGGTACGCCGCCCCCGACTGGAAGATGCACGAGATCCGAAAGGTCGGCACCTACAACCCCAAGGGCTACAGCCAGTGTTTCCAGAACTTCTCGTTCGACGTCAACGCCGACGGCTGGATCGACTCGATCATCGTCACGTGGCCCGGCAAGGAGTGCTTCTGGTACGAGAACCCCAAGAACAAGCCGGGCCACTGGAAGCAGCGCCTCGTGGCGAAGAGCGCCGCCAACGAGACGAGCCTTTTTGCGGACCTGCTCGGCACGGGCAGGAAGGTCCTGATCTGCGGCGTACAGCCGCAGGGCGTCATGGCGTGGTTCTCGATCCCGAAGAACCTCGACGCCCCGTGGGACATGCACGTCGTCAGCGGACCCAAGGCGCCTGGCACGCAGCAGTACAGCCACGGCCTCGGCACGGGCGACGTCAACGGCGACGGGCGGGCCGATATCATCATCACCGACGGCTGGTGGGAGGCGCCCGAAGACCGGACGCAGTCGCCCTGGACGTTCCATCCCGTGAAACTGGGCCCCCAGTGCGTCAACATGTACGCCTACGACCTGGACGACGACGGCGACAACGACATCATCTCCTCCTCCGCCCACAACTACGGCATGTGGTGGCACGAGCAGGTCAAGGGCGAGAAGGGCATAGAGTTTCGCCAACACGAGTTCTTCAAAGCGTTTTCGCAGGCCCACGCCCTGCACCTGGTTGACATCAACGGCGACGGCCTCAAGGACCTGGTCACCGGCAAGCGCTATTTCGCCCACGGCGGCAACGATCCCGGCGGCAAAGAGCCCGCCGTCCTGTATTGGTTCGAACTCAAGCGGCCCGCGAAGGGTAAGTTCCAGTTCATCCCGCACAAGATCGACGACGACTCCGGCGTGGGCACGCAGTTCGAGGTGGCGGATTTCAACGGCGATGGCAAACCGGACATCATCACGTCGAACAAGAAGGGCGTGTACGTCTTCCTTCAGCAGTGACGGAAGCGCCGGCGCGGGCGCCCCCTGCCGGGAGCCGGCGCCGGTCCCGGATCCTAAACGGTCCGACATAAGTTTTGCGCGGCGGGTCTGGAGTACCCACCGCGCAAAACGGCGCATATCCGCGGCGGGTCCGGAGACCCGCCGCGCGGAGACCAGTCAAGTGGCGTTGTAGCACTACGTCGCCAGCCACAGGTCAATCGGCTTGTCCACTTGGGGCGGGTCGTACGGCCATTCGATGCGGCGTCCGGTTCCGGCCGACTCGTACGCGGCGCAGATGATTTTGAGGACCTGGCGGCCGTCCTCGCCGGTCTCAACAGGTTCCTCCTCGCCGCGCACGCAGCGGACGAAGTGGGCCATCTCCTGCGGAAAACCGTAGTTCCAGATCTCCTCGAACATCGTAAACGTGTAGCCGCTGGTCGAGGCCACCTTCTCGACGGCGTATCCGTAGCCGCTCTCGCTGTAGGTCAGCAGCGACGAGCCGCGCAGCAGGTCGGCCCGGGTAAAGCCGCCGGAGCCGTAGATCTCGCACCGGTCATCCACGCCTCCGGTCTTGGCCCAGGAGTTCTCGGCGAGGCCGGTCTTGCCGCCCTCGTACTCAATGATGCAGATGCTGTGGTCCTCTCCGCGGGTCCTCTTGCCGTGAACGTACGTGCCGAGGCTCGCAAGGACGCTCTTGACGCGTGGCTTCCCGAAGACCCAGCGTGCGTACTCGATGCTGTGGCATCCCATGTCGAGCAGGACGCCGCCGCCGCTGCGCTCCACGTCCCAGAACCACGGCATGTGCGGGCCGAAATGCTCCTCGCTCTGCTTGACCAGGAACGCCCGGCCCAGCGCGCCTTCGTCCACGAGGGTCTTGGCACGGACGTACTTGGGCGCGAAGCAGAGTTCCTCGGCGTACATCAGGAGGACGCCCGCCCGGCAGCAGGCCTCGATCATGCGGTCGGCCTCTTCGAGCGTGCGGCAGAGCGGCTTCTCGCACACGACGTGCTTGCCGGCCGCCGCCGCGTCTATCGTCGCCTGGGCGTGCAGATCGTTCGGGAGGCAGAGAGTCACCATGTCCACCTCGTCGAGGGCGAGAAGGTCGCGGTAGTCTTCCATCGCCCTCGGAATGCCGCGCTCTTCGGCGAACGCCTTCGCCTTGCCCGGCGTCGGCGAGGCAACCGCGACGACCTGGGCATCGGGCACCATCTTGAAGGCGGCCGCATGGATGTCGCCAACGAATCCCGTGCCGATCAGTCCGACGTTAACCTTGCTCATCGTATTGCCTCCTTGAAAAACCGCGGCCTTGCGGCGAAACTACTCTGAGGATACAACGGGCGGATGAGTTGTCAAAGACTCCTGCCCGCCGATGGCCGGGCGTCCGACCCTCGGCGCGCCAACGCGCCGCCTGCAACGCAAAGGAGCAGAACATGAATCGAAGACAATTCCTCACGGGACTCGGCGCCACGGGCATCGGTGCGGCTGCAACCATCGGATGCCGCAGCGCCGCCGGTCCCAAACCGGCGGCACGCCCTGCGCCCGGCCAAACCAGGCCGCCGAACGTCATCCTCATCATGACCGACGACCAGGGATACGGCGACCTCGGCTGCCACGGCAACCCGCACGTCAAGACGCCGAACCTCGACTGGCTGCACGCCCACTCGACGCACCTGACGAACTTCCACGTGGACCCCACGTGTGCGCCCACGCGGTCGTCCCTGATGACCGGCCACTACTCGACGCGGACCGGCGTCTGGCACACCATCATGGGCCGGTCCCTCCTGGGGACCCACGAGGTGACCGTCGCGGACGCCTTCGCCGCAGGCGGATACCGGACCGCCGTCTTCGGCAAGTGGCACTTGGGCGACAACTACCCCTTCCGGCCGCAGGACCGCGGCTTCCAGGAGACCATCGTGTGCGGCGGCGGGGGCGTCGGCCAGACGCCCGACTTCTGGGGCAACGATTACTTCGACGACACCTACTGGCACAACGGCGTGCCTGAGAAGTTCAAGGGCTACTGTACCGACGTCTTCTTTACCGGCGCCACCAGGTTCATCGAGGCCAACAAGGACCGCCCGTTCTTCGTGTACATCCCCACCAACGCCGCCCATGGCCCGTACAACGTGGCCGAGAAATACTCCAAACCGTACGCCGACGCGGGCGTGCGGGGCGGCCGGGCGAATTTCTACGGCATGATCACCAACATCGACGAGAACGTCGGGCGGCTCCAGAAACGCCTCGCCGAACTCGGCCTCCAACAGAACACCATCTTCATCTTCCTGACCGACAACGGCACCGCAGCGGGCGACGCGGGGGGGATGCGCGGCAAGAAAGGCTCGGAGTACGAGGGCGGGCACCGCGTCCCGTTTTTCATCCGATGGCCGGCAGGACTGAAGGCGCTCGGCGACGTCCCGCAACTGACCGCACACATCGACGTCATGCCGACGCTCCTCGACCTGTGCGGTCTTGAGCCCCCCAAGAACGTCACGTTCGACGGCGCGAGCATCGTACCGCTGCTCAAGGGCGCCGAATGGCGCGAGCGCACGCTCTTGGTCCACTCGCAGCGAATCGACCATCCGCAGAAGTGGCGAAAGTCCGCCGTCATGACCGAGCGATGGAGGCTCGTGAACGGCAAAGAACTCTACGACCTCAAGGCCGATCCGGCTCAGAAGAAGGACCTCGCGGCCGACCATCCCGACGTCGTGAAAAAACTGCGCGGGGCTTACGAGAAGTGGTGGGACGGTCTCTCCGTCCACTTCGACCGGTACTGCCGCATCGTCCTCGGCTCCGACAAGGAGAACCCGTCGCGGCTGACCTGCCACGACTGGCATACCGCCAACGTGCCGTGGAACCAGGGTCACATCCGCAACCGGAAGATGTTCGCCAACGGCCCGTGGGCGGTCGAGGTCTCGCGCGGCGGGCGATACGAGTTCACGCTGTACCGCGCGCATCCCGAGGCAAAGTTCCCCCTCGCCGCCGACGAGGCGAAACTGAAGATCGGCGACGTGGAGGTCACCAAGGACGCCGACTCCAGCGCCATCAGCGTGACGCTGGCCGCCGACCTCAAACCCGGCAAGGCCATGCTCCAGACGTGGCTGACCGACAAGGCGAGCGGCAAATCGCGCGGCGCCTACGTCGTTATGGTCAAGCGCCTGCCGGCGTAGCAAACCGAGCCCGCTGTGGGAATCAGCCGAGCCCGGCGCCGTTCGAGCCCGCCGCGGAAGCGGCGGGGGGTCTTCGCCGGCCGTGGCCTTCGTACAGCCGACGCCATCACCAACAAGGACCAAACCATGAAACGCCGCGACTTCCTGAAAGCAGCCGCATCCGGCGCCGCAGCCGCCGCCCTCGGACGCACCGCAGCACGCGCAGCCCGCAGCCGGCCGCCGAACGTCCTTTTCATCCTCATCGACGATATGGGCTGGCGCGACGTCGGCTTCATGGGCAGCCGCTACTACGAAACGCCGAACATCGACCACCTGGCCGCCCAGGGCATGGTCTTTACCAACGCCTACGCCAACGCGCCGAACTGCGCGCCGACCCGCGCGTGCCTCATGTCCGGCCAGTACGGGCCACGCCACGGCGTTTACACGGTCGGCAGTCCTGAGCGCGGCCCGGCGGCGGGACGCAAACTCATCCCGATTCCGAACCGCACGACGCTGTCGGCCGAGACCGTCACGCTGGCCGAATCGCTCAAACGCGCCGGCTACACGAGCGCCAGCATGGGCAAGTGGCACCTGGGCGCCGATCCGGAACTCGGTCCCATCGGCCAGGGCTTCGACGTGAACGTGGCCGGCAACCAGGCGGGCAGCCCGCGAGGTTACTTCAGCCCGTACCGCAACAAGAACCTGCCCGACGGTCCCAAGGGCGAGTACCTGACGGACCGCCTGACCGAAGAGGCGCTGAAGTTCATCGAGGCCAACCGCGCCCGGCCGTTCTTCCTCTACCTGCCACACTACGCCGTCCACACGCCGATCCAGGCCAAGAAGGCACTCACGGGAAAATACGAGAAGAAAGAGCCCAGCGGCGGACAGGGCAACCCCAAGTACGCCGCCATGATCGAGAGCGTGGACCAGGGCGTCGGACGCCTCCTGGCGAAACTCGACGAGTTGGACATCACCAAGGACACGGTCGTCATCTTCTTCTCCGACAACGGCGGCGTCGGCGGGTACCGCGAACTTGGAATCAGCGGCGGCGAGATCACATCGAACAGACCGCTGAAGGGCGGCAAAGGAATGCTCTACGAGGGCGGCATCCGCGAACCGATGACCGTCCGATGGCCCGGCAACGTGAAGCCCGGCAGCCGCTGCGACGAGCCGGTCATCGGCCTGGACTTCTATCCGACGCTTCTGGCGATCGCCGGCATCGAGAAGCAGTCCGGCCAGGTCCTCGACGGCGAGAGCCTCGTCCCGCTCCTCACACAGACCGGCACGCTGAAACGCGACGCGATTTTCTGGCACTTCCCGGCGTACCTTCAGGGCAGCAAGGGAACGTGGCGGACCACGCCGGCGGGGGCCATCCGTCAGGGCGACTTCAAACTCATCGAGTTCTTCGAGGACTCTCGGCTCGAACTTTACAACCTCAAAGACGACATCGGCGAAGCAAAGAACCTGGCCGAGACGATACCCGACAAGACCCGGGCCCTGCACCAGCGCCTCCTCGCCTGGCGCAAGTCGGTCAAGGCGCCCGTGCCGACCGAACCCAATCCGAAGTTCGACCCCAGCACAAGGAGCCTTCGATGAACCGCAGACAGTTCCTCGCGCGCCTCGGAAGTGCAGCGGCAGCCGCCGCCGCAGCGTCCGGTCTGCCGCACCTCGCCTTCGGGCAAGAGAAAAGGAAACGCCCCAACTTCATCTTCATCCTGTGCGAC
>CAYVAM010000073.1:0-18550 GCA_964449275.1 uncultured Anaerolineales bacterium | reverse complement strand
GATGGTCGTCTTTTTCGACGCCGTAGGCCGCCTCGGCGTTGATGAGCACGCTGTCCGCCCAAGCACTCACGGTGCCGGCTGAGCCGATGACCGTCAGACTGCCGGGGCTGGCGCCCAGAATCAGGTTAACGTCGTTGGGGTCGACGCCGCCGTCCAGCCGTAGCGTGCCGTTGCCCGCCTTCGTCAGCGTCCGCACCACGCCGGGGGTGTCCGAAGTAACCTGGCCGGTGAGGGCGGCGGTCGTGTCTTCGCCAACCGTCCAGGTGCGGTCTGCGGCCAACGCCAAGGCAGCGGCATTGCTGAAGGTGACCGCGCCGCCGCCGTCGAAGGTGATGTTCTCGTCTTCGGTCAGTGCGCCCATCACGGTGGTGGCGCCCTCGGGCCGGATGATGCCGCCGCCGAAGTTCACCGGGGCGTTGACGGTTGTCCCGCGCAGGTCCAGGACGCTGTAGTGGTACGGCAGGCCGGAAGGATCGATGTCCGGCGCCCCGTCAACGTCGATGAGGCCGCTGTCGAAGACACCCGCCAGGACACGCAGTTCGGCGTCCGGGCTGATGAGACAGACGCCGCCACCGCCGCCGCCCAGGGCATTCTGATCCATCGCGTACACAGTGCAGGCCACGAGGTCTATGGCGTCGCCGATGGTGTTGGCGCCCGTGTGCGAGGAGGCGCCGGTGATGCGGACGTCCTGGTTGAATGTGGCGGCCACGGCGTTGGGCAAAGGTGTATCGTGCAGGACGCCGCCCGCAACCGTCAGGATCTTGTCGCCGCCGGCGAATGTGACCGTGGTGGCCGTATCTGCGAGATCAAGCGGCTGCGTGATGCCTGCCCGGTCGTCAAAGACGCCGCCGATGACCGTGGCGGGATTGTCCAGTGTGATGATGCCGCCGTAGTTCTCTTTGGCGATGAAGATGCGGGTATTGTTGACGTCATCGTCGTCCCAGGCCAGGTCGGCCGCCAGGGCGACCGCACCGTCGGTCTCGACCGTCGTGGCGCCGGCGAATGCGGCGTCGGCAATGGCGAGCACGCCATCGGCCTTGACGGTGAAGTTGCCGGCCGTGACGCCGGGCATCAGGATGCAGACGCCGTTGGCGGCCACCTCAACGGGCCCCGTGAGTGTGGCGCTCGGCTCGATCATGGCCCAACCGTTGACCCTGGTGCCCGCTGCGAGTGTGCCGGTGAGATGGATGGGCTGGTCGCCGCCGACCGTCAGTGTGCCTGCGCCGTCGGTGTTGCCGATGGCCATGGCGACCAAGGAGACGTTCTGGTAGATTTCTGCGGCGCCCTCGATGTGTGCGTTCTCGATGTAGAGTTGCGACTGCATGCCGCCCCAGTCCTGCCTGGTGAGTTCGGCCTTGGCGCCGTCGGCCATGGTGAGGCTGCTGAACTTGACCTGTCCGGGTGTCCATCCTTCGTGGATGGTCGCGAGGTCGCTGACGCGTGTTCGGAGTTCGGCGTCGCGGTCGGTGCCGTCGTCGATGATTCTGACGTCGGCGGCGAAGTTCTGGACGACCTGGACGAACTTGGTGGCGACGTAGCCGCTCAGCAGGCCGTCGTGCTTGACCTCGATCTGCGTGGGCGCCTCGACGGCGTCTCCGCCTTCGCGTCCGGTACGGAATTCGAGTTGGCCTCGGGTCCAGGCGCCGCCGCCGGTATCGTATCCGACCACGTCGATGAGTCCGAGGCCGGGGTCGGTGTTGCATTCGGGCCACACTTCAACCGTGCTGCCCGTCCTGCGGATGGTGAGGGTATTGCTGTTCAGGTGCAGGCCGCCGATGCGGATGACGTCGCCGGTCTCGTTGTCGATATCCATGTTGGCCGAGCCCAGCATGGTGAGGTCGATCGTGGCGTTGCCGCCGCCGTTCCGGTCGATGGTCAGGACGCGCGGTGTGGGGTGGTCGGCTTGGATCTGAGCGAAGATGCCGCTGCTGACGACGGCCTCGGCGTCGCCGTCGGCGAGGTTGAAGTCGGCCCGGATGACGGTATTGTTGTCGCCGCCCCGGCCCAATTGTGTGGTGGATCCGCCCCGCGGCTGGACGTTGGCGAAGTGGGCCAGTGCCAGGCCGGTGCTGTTGACGTTTCGTTCGGCCCGGAGTATTGCATCGACGCCCAGGGTGTCGTCGACCACGACGATGGCGCCCTCGAACTTGTTGACATTGAGGCCGGTTTCTGGCTCGTTCACGCGCAGCCTGATGCGGTCGCCTCCGCCGACGTTGATGGTGGTGGCGGCGCCCCATCCGTTGTCGCCCACCATGTCGGGGGCCTCTTGCCTGCCGTAGTAGAGTTGCAGGTCGCTGTCCCCCGGGGTCAGCCCCGGGACCATCGAGTTGATGATGCCGTCGCCCGGGTCGACCCGCACGTGCAGCCCGCCGGTGCCCACCCGGGTAATCGTGCCCCTCGGTTTGCCCGGCTCGGGGGTCACGAACTGGAAGCCGTCCTGGAGGTGCATGATATTGGTGTTGCCCCAGAGGATCTGGACGTCGTCCACCGTGCCGACGAACCGGGTCGCGTTGGCGCCCAGGGCGTTCAGGATGGCGAGGCCCGAGCCGGGGTTGCCGGTGAGGTTGCCGACGAAGATGTTGTTGTCGGTGTCGTAGTTGATGACGGTGCCGCTGGAGTTGTCGATGGCCAGGTCCGCCGTCAGGCGGATGCTGTTATTCGCCTCAAGGAGTACCGATGCGCCGTTGTCAACCAGGTGCACGTTCGAGAAGCGGACCCTGCCGTTGACGGCGTAGTCTGTGCCCGCGCGTTGGCTCAAGAGATGGCCGTGTATGGGCTCGCCTGTCGGGTCGCGGGTGTAGGTGCCCTGGGCGAGGACGTTGATGCGTGTGCTCATCGTGTTGACGACGGCCTCGCCCGTCTGAAGGTCGTTGGCGCGGAGTTGGACGTCCTGGCTGCCGGCGAGGTTGATGGTGCCTCCGGTCGGTCCGTTGCCGTTGCCGGACCCTTTCCAGACGTCGATGAGGCCGTCTTCCCCGATGTCGCCGGTTCCCTTATCGCCGAGGTTGCTGATAATGGCGCCGTCTCCGGCGCCGGGCGTGGTCTCGTCGGCCAGGACGGTGCTGCCCTCGATGAAGATCTCGGCGCCGATGAGGTCCAGCGTCACGCCCGCGCCGACGGTGCCGTAGATGCTGCTCTGAAGCCTGTCGGCCCAGGCGGCCAGCGGCTCGCCCAGCGTCAGGGTGTGGCGTGCGGGGCCGGTGGGGTTGGAGATGTCCGTGAAAGCGAAGTCATCGCCGGTGGCGAAGTTGACCATCCGGGCGTCGCCGTTGAGGGTGACGCTCATGCGGAGCGTCTTGCGGTCGTCCATGTCCTGTTGCTGAACTTCGACGTCGGCGCCGTCGTTGAGGATGATGTTGTGGAAGCGGTGCTGCTTCGTTTCGCTGCCGCCCTCGGTATCGACGTAGAAGAGCGAGCGTCCGGCGCCGGCGCCGAGGAATGTGATGGTCTCGTCGATGTCGTTGCCGCCGACCTGGCGTCTGAGAAGCCAGTTCTTGAGCGAGCCGCCCCTCTCGATCTGGATGCCGGCGCCCAGTCCTCCGGCCTGCCAGGCGTCCTGGAGGGCCAACTCCTGGGAGACCTCGAGGGCGCCCCCGTCCTTGACGGTAATGAGACCGGTGATGGTGTAGGTGTCGCCGTCGGCGTCGGCCAGGTCGAGGGTCCCGGATTCGACCGTCAGGTTGCGCATCTCGTTGGCGGCGCCGAACAACTGGACCTCGCCGGTCTGGGGGACGGCGACGCGGGCGGCCCTGGCTTCATCGTCTCCGGCGCCGGCGGGCAGGTACACGTCGGCGCCCGGCGGGTCGCCGATTTGGACGTCGACGCCCGCCAGGTGGATGTTCGTATTGACCGTGAAGACCTGGTCCTGCGGGGCGGAGATGATGACGTCGGTGGGCGTCGCGGCGCCGGTGGCCGGCAGGATACCGGCGGCGCCGGTGACCGTGCGGTCGGCATCGAGGGCCTGCTGCGTCAGGCGTGCCCCGTCGCCGAGGTAGAGGCCCTGGTCATACGATCGGTCGCCGAGGAGGACGACGTCGATCGCCGTGTCGGTGGGCAGACCGTCGGCGGCCCAGTCGAGGTTCCCGGCGGCGGCGTGGATGAGCATGGAGCCGTCGCTGAAGTTGAAGCTGCTCAAAGGCTCGGGGTACTGATAGAACAGCGCTCCGCCGTCCAGGATGTTGATCGTGCCGGTCGCAGGCAAGGCGGAGCCCAGCATGAAGCTGATTTCTTCGGGGAGGAGTGGGCGGTTGTAGACGCAGACGTCGTCGATCAGGCCGTCGAGTTCGCCCCACAGGCTGCCGTCGGGCCGCGAGAGGCCGATCGCCAGGGGGGACGAGAGAGCGCTGTCGAGGGTCCCAGTGAACTGGTTCCACTGCTGAACGAAGTCGCCGTTGAGATAGAGTTTCAATTCGTTGGTGTCGTTCTGGTCGTAGGTGAGGGCGATGTGGTGCCAGGTGTCATTGGCGATTCCCCCGGGAATCGTCGCGCTGACTGTGGCGTCGGCACCGCCGCCGCTGTCGACGTAGATCTCGACCTGGTTGCCCTCGGTGCCGAGTTCAAAGTTGTCGTTCGTGGAGTTGGAGGACTGGGCCATCAACACGTTGTTCACGTTGTGGTTGGTGGCAGTTGCGGTGACGTCGGTCCGCCGGTTGAACCACATCGACACGGAGAAGGCGCCCGGGGCGTCCATCTCGGCGACATCACCGCCGAAGTTCACGTGGTCGTTGTCGCCGTCGAAGGAATACGCATTGCCGATCACCCCCGGTTGACCGGTCGTGGCGCCGCCGACGGCGCCGTTATAGCCGCTGGGGGACGAATCGACGGCGGTTGTCGCGCCGGGGGCCTCATCGAGTTCCCAGTGGGCAACCAGGCCGTCCGCCGGCGGCGGCCCGACCCGGCTCACGAGGCGCTGGTAGTACGTGCCGTGTGGGCCGATGTTGAGCGTGGCGTCCGTCTCGACGCCCTCCAGCGAGGCCATTTGGAACACGCCGTTCTCGACGTTCAGGTTCATCCCGGCCGGGACGGAGTTCGCTTCGTTGGCGAAGACGATTGTCCGGCCGGTGGCGCCGGGATCGGCGCCGGCCGGGGCCGTGCCGATCCGGGAGATCGTGTCGGCCCGGTTCGGGTCGGCCGCAAACGAGTTGGCGTACAGGTCGAGGCGCGAGGCGCCCGTAAAGCGGACGGCGTTGCCGGCGGCGGCCTTGATGGTGGCGGTCTCGAGTGTCAGGTCGCGGCGCATCCCGACCTCGAAGCCGCCGGCGCCGGCCGCTTCCTGGAGCGTGCCGGTGAAGTTGCCCGGGGGCGTCCAGGCGTCCGAGAAGACGACCCCCTTGTAGATGTCGTTGGCGCCGCCGCCGTCACCCACGGTGTAGGCGCCCGCCGTGTCTGTGACGCCGCGGTAGATGAGTCCGGGCAGGTCGGCTCGGAGCGGTTCGGCCCCGGCGGTGTGTGCGAGGACCGAGTCGGCGCTGAGGAACACGTTCTGGGGTCCGGGTCCTGCGGCGTTGTAGCGAGCGCCGGTGACGTCGCCGCCCATGGCGCCGAAGGAGGCCACGTTGATGACGGGCGGGTCCGCCAAATCCGGCAGGTTCGTCTGGGCCTGGCCGAGGTGTAGATACCCGTCTGCCGGCACGTTCACGGTGTTGCCGACGCCGAGGGCGCCGGTACTATTGAGGTTGACGCGCGTGCCGGCGGTCATGCCGACGGTATCCAGACCGGCCAGGGACCCGTCGACGTTCACGGGCGTCTCGGCGTCGAAGACGGTGTTGCCGCCGCCGCTCGTCGTTCCCGCAAGCGTCAGGGCGTAGCCGTCGGCCGTGGCGAAGGTGACGGTCTTGCCGGGCGCGACGCTGAGGTTGCCGCTCAGGGTGACGGTAACGCCGGGCGCCTGTCCGGAGGCGGCCATCCCTGCCACGATGATGGCATCGTCGTTGGCCGTAACAGGACCGGCGGTGGCGTAATCGCCGCCCTTGCTGCTGAAGACGACGGAATCGGCGCCCGGGTTGATCACGATGCCGGCGCCGCCGAGGGGGTCATGGCCGCCGCCGGCGCCGACGACGACCAGTCTGCCGGCGCCGATGATGAAGGCGGTGCCGTCGGCGTCGCCGGGGATAGAGGTGCCGTCGAGGACGAGGTCTGCGTCGCCGGTCTTGGAGACGCTAATGGGAACCGCGGTGCCGGGGTCGCCATCGTCGAGCGTGCCGAGCCTCAGTTCGGCGTTGGCCTCCAAGCCGAAGAAGCCGGGGGCCGTGAAGTTGACTTTGTCGAACCCGACGTAGCCGCGGCCGATGTTGACGGTCAGCGTCATACCGCTGTCGATGGTCAGTTCGCCGAAGGCGGCGCCGTTGTCACCCATGATAACGCTATTGGCGGTGACGATGACGTCGTTGCCGAGGTAGGGGGCCGTGTCGGTGGAGGGTGCCTCGACGAATCCGGAAAGGTTGTCGAAATCGACGGTGGTCTGCTGGGTCGGGTCGTGTGCCGTCACGGCCAGGCCCGCGTAGATGGTGTCGGTCATGGCAACGTTCAGTGCGTTCGTGCCGATGAGGGTCCAGACATCCTCCAGGGCGTCCTTGTAATACATATTGAAGGTTTTGCTATCCGTGCCGTCGTAGGTCAACCTCAAGAAGGCGGGCGTGTCGTGGTTGGTTCTCGGCCCGGTGGTGGTCGCCCCGAGCGAGTTGACATTGTCGCTCGGGCGAATCTGGGCGTTGATGCCGTTGCCGTCAGCCTCGGCAATCACGGTCATGCCGTTTCGGGAGTCGCCGTTGAGCGAGTCTCGGATCATGACGCCGGCCTTCCGCCAGCCGTTGGTTCCGCCCGTGAAGCCGTTCACGCCGACCTGGGCGCTGATGTCGAGGTCCTCGTCGAAGTTAAACTCCTGGTAGGCGAAGTAGAAGTTGTCGCTGGCGTCCCAGATATCCGTGCCGCTGCCCATGACGCTGTAGATTTCGTCGGCTATCTCAAGGCTGCCGTCGAGGCCGTCGCCGATCTTGGCCTCCAGGAATGTGATGAGGCCCTGGGAGGGCGCGGGGGTGTCGAGCGTCAACGTGCCGCCCTTGAGGTGGATGGCGGCGGCGCCGAGGGAGGAGACGCCGTCGTCGCCTGCCAGGGCCAGTGTGCCGCCGGGGTTGACGTCGACCGCGCCGGTGATGTTGCTGGGCGTGCCGATGTCGGCGTGGGCGAAGTCAAGTTTGGCGGCGGCGGCGACGGCCGCCGTCAGGTTGATGGCATCGGCGGGGCCGCCCACCTGTCCGGTAACCGCCAATTCGCCGGCGGTGACGTTGAGTGCCACGTCGCCGCCGCCTCCGCCGGCGGTGCGCATCGTGGTGAACGACAGTTTGCCGGCGCCCTGCTTGGTGAGTGTGCTGCCGGTGTCGCCGACGGTGAGCGGGCCGCCGCCGATGTCGAGACCGCTGGCGACGACCGCGGTGGTCGAGGCGACGTTCTCGAGGGTCGTGGCGGTGAACGAGAGTCCGTCGTTGGGCGCCCCGCTGCCGGTGGCGTTGAGTGTGGCGCCGCTGTTGATCGTCAAGCCTCCCAGGGTCACCATGCCGGTCGGATTGACCTGCGAGAGGCCGTTGACGGTCACGTCGTTTCCGGCGTCGGGCTTTTCGATGGTAACGATCTCCTCGTGCCAGAAGTTGGTGGCCGGGTCGGGGTCGGAACCGCCGTCGATGATATACCATGCCGCCCCGGCGCCGCCCCACTTGACCCTTCCCCAGTCGCCGCCGCCGCCTTCGGCGTAGCCGAACCGGAACGGATAGTCGCCGGCCGTCAGCACGCGCGAGCCTTCCACCGTGCTGTTGTTCGTATGCGTGATGGTATCCCAGCCGGTGCCGAGGTCCAGTTCGAGCCAGCCCTCGTCGTCGCTGCCGCCCTGGAAGTCGTACCTGGCGTCCGCGCCGACGCGGAGGACGCCTTCCCACGTGAGGGTGTAGTTGTCGCCAAAACCGCCTTGATCGATCCCATCAGTGTCGATAGTCGATGTGGTGGGCGTGGTTGTCTCGAGGTCGGTCCACCGGCTGTACGGGAAGGATGCGCCGGCTAACCCCTCGTAGTAATTGCGCACCAGGCCGGGGACGAGGCCTGGGTCCATCGTGTCGCCTTCAAGTTCGAGGATGCCGCCGTCGAGGACGATGGCGGCGTCTCCGATGGAGTTGCCGATGCCCTTGAGCGTGCCGCTCACGTTGAGCGTCCCGGTGAGGTTGTTCCGGTCGGTCTCCACGTCGCTGTAGAGGGTGACGGCGAGCGTGGCGCCGGCGGCGACCGTGCCGGCGGGAAGGAGGTTGACGGGCGTGCCGGCCTGGCCGATCTGACCGGACAGCGTGAGGATGCCGTCGCTGACGTCGATTTGCACTCCTTCGCCGGCGTCGCTGATGCTGCTGGAGATGACGTTGGCCTGCATCCCCCCGCCGCCGGCGCTCGTCTGGTCGATAAAGCCCGGGGCGACGCCCATTTGGCCGAGAATCAGCCTCCCGTCGCGGAGGGTGTAGGCGGCGTCGTCGTTTGTGAGGAGGATCCCCCGGGCCATGGCAAAGGCGGGCAGAGAGACCTCCGGCCGCACGCCGACGTGGGCCTGATCGAACTCCGCCGTGTCCATGGGCAGGGGCGCGCCGGCCGGGTCCCAGTTCGTCGAAACGGCCCATTGGTCGCTGTCGGCGCCCGTCCACGTGTAGTCGGTGGCCCCGGCGTCCGGCGCCGCAAGCGATGCGAACAGAACCGTCGCGGCAACCAACGTCACAAATCGCTTCCAGGAATCGTGATCGGACAAGACTTCCTCCCCAGTGTGATGTGACCTCAATCCGTCGCCCAAGCGTTTATGCGCACGTACCCCAGCGGCCGGCAGGAACGCTCAGCGTCAGGGACAAGAAACCGGGCAGGCACGTGATATGGACCGCCGCCCTGCCCGTAAGACCCAGGGCGCGCACTACCCGCGCATAGCGTCTCTCGTGGAGCCTTTGTGGCCCCCGAACGCTAGGGAAATATAGCCTATGTCCGGCCGAAGTCAAATCGAGGCCCCCTTTTTTCTGGTTTCTTTTTCGGGATTTCCGTCCTACGCACATTTCGCATCTTGCGTGCCTTGCAGGATATCCAACGGGTTTTCCCGCCGCAGCGGGGCCGACTCACGCAGATCGCCGCCCCAAAGCCCGTTTTGGGGCCGTTACAGGGGGGAGTGAACCGCCACGCAGGGCGGCCGGGGAAGATCTCCCGCTGCTGCCGCAGCGGGCTCGGGGCCGCGCTCGACTTGACAGGACGCATCGGGGGTCACATAATCCCCCTGCCGCGCCGATGGACGTGACCCGTGCTTCCGGGAGGTCCGCAATGCGAACGTTTCGTTTCTCCGCCGCACTCGTCCTGCTCGCCCTTGTGGCGGCCGGCTGCGAAAAGGCCGCCATGGTCCCCGCGATTCCTCTTGCGAAAAACTACGAGGCCCCGCTGCCGCCCGGACTGGATGCGCTGCGGAAGATCACCGATCCGAAACGGATGCCGAACTTCACCCAGGCCCTCGCCAATACGACGGCCCTTCGCGAGGCCATCGACCACAGCCTCCATTACCTGGCCAAACCGTCCGGCCGCAAGCACTACCCCTGCTGCGGCATCACGCACGCCCAGGCGGTCGAGAGCCTCAAGGCGTTCCGCGCCCTCCTGGATTCCCGCGCGACGCCCCAGCAGATGAGCGCGGCCGTCCGCAGCCGGTTCGACGTGTACGAGTCGGTCGGGTGCGACATGCGCGGCACGGTGCTGGTGACGTGCTACTATACGCCTATCTTCAACGGTTCGCCCGTCCGGGCGGCGGCGTTCGGGCACCCCCTCTACAAGCCGCCCGCCGACCTCGTGAAACTCGAAGACGGATCGCCCTCGAAGCGGTATCCCGACCGCCGCACCATCGAGACCACCGGCATGTACGCCGGCAACGAGATCGTCTGGCTGGCCGACCCGTTCGAGGCGTACGTCGCCCAGGTCCAGGGCTCCGTAAAGATCCGGATGCCCGACGGCCGCATCAAGACCTACGGCTACACCGCCAACAACGGCCACGAGTACCGGAGCGTGCGTGCCGAACTCGTCAAGGACGGGGTGGTCGGCAAGTACGCCGGCCTGCCCGAGATGCTCCGCTATTTCCACGCCCACCCCGAGGACATCCAGCGGTACACCTGGCGGAACCCGCGGTACGTCTTCTTCGCCCCGGTCCCCGACGGTCGCCCGCGCGGGTGCCTGAACGAACCGGTGACGAGGGGGCGGACGGTCGCGACCGACAAGTCGATCTTCCCGGCCGCCTGCCTGGCGTTCGTGACGACCCACCTGCCCGTGCGGCTCGGCGCCCGGATCGGTTTCGCGCCCTGGAGCGGCTTTGCCCTCGACCAGGACGCCGGCGGCGCCATCCGCGCCCCCGGACGATGCGACCTGTACCTCGGCGTCGGCGATGAGGCCGGCCAACTCGCCGGGCGGGCGAAGCACGAAGGCCGCCTCTACTACCTCTTCCTCAAACCGTCACACCAACCGCAAGCGACGGTTCGCAAGACCGCCCGCGCCGCACGAGGAGCCCGCCGATGAGACCACGCATCGCCCTGATGACGCTGGTCCTCTCGTTCTGCCTCGCCTGCGGCGTCTCGGCCGGGGTGGAGAGGGCGGCCGCGCGAAAGGACCAAGGCTTCGGCCCGCCGTCCCACGCCAAGTGGGCGCCGCTGCCCGATTTCACGGACGAGTTCGAGGGCAAGCGGCTCGACCCGGCCAAGTGGCACGATCACAACCCCCAGTGGAAAGGCCGCCAGCCCGCCCTCTTCCGCCCGTCCAACGTTCGCGTCGAGGGCGGCAAACTCCACCTGACGATGCGGGCCGAGGACGTGCCGGGCGCCCCCGACGGCTACCACACCTTCACCTCCGCCGCCGTCAAGAGCAAGGCGACCGTTCGGTACGGGTACTTCGAGATCAAGGCCCGGCCGATGGCCTCGCGCGGCTCAAGCGCCTTCTGGTTCTACAACTCGCGCGACCCGAAATGGTGGACCGAGATCGACGTCTTCGAGATCGGCGGCGGGGCGCCCAAGCACAAGCGGACCCTCCACATGAACGTCCACGTCTTCCGCACGCCCACCGAGAAGCGGCACTGGTCCAAGGCAGGCCAGCACAAGGTGGCGTTCGACCTGGCCGACTCTTACCACGTGTATGGTCTGGAGTGGGACAAGGACCGGATCGCCTTCTATTTCGACGGGGTGGTTGTCCGGACACTGAAGAACACGCACTGGCGCCAGCCGCTGCATCTGAACTTTGACTCCGAGACGATGCCCGACTGGTTCGGTCTGCCGGAGAAGAAGAACCTGCCCTCCACGTTCTCCATCGCGTACGTGCGGTCGTGGAAACGGATGGAGCCGGCCGCCCCGGCCGCCGAGCGGCCCGTCTCGGAGGCCGACCGCCGCGCCGTCGGCCGCCTGGCCGCCGTTCTTGAGGTCAGCAAGTACGAACGCATTGCCGGCCCCGCGTACCTGCGACTGGCGGGCGGCGTCGCGGCGCTGACGGTCACTTACCGCCAAGAGCACTGGCTGGTGAAAGACCGGTTCGCGAGGCAGTCGGCAAGAGACGGCGTCGCCCAGCGCAAGCGGTTCATGCAACTGCCCCCGGCCGAACGCCTCCAGTACATGGACCGCTTCCGCAGCCACATCCAGGTGTGGCTGGTCCCCCTGGCGAAGCATCCTGACGCCGGGCCGGACCTGAAGGTGCAGATGCCACTGGACCCCACGTACTGCGAGCACGTTCAGGAGGCGGCCTGCATGGGCCGCGGCCACGGGTACGCCTGGTTCGCGTACGCCCCCCTTTCCACGTGGGCCCACCTGGCGGTCAGACTCGACCTGGCCGGCGGCGACGATTTTCTGGTGGCGTGCGTGCGCGGCATGCTCGCGGAGGACGCCGGCCGCCGCGCCGCCAACACTTGCCTCTACCTTTTCGGCCGGGCCGGACCGCAGGCCCTGCCGTACGTCGAAAAGGCCATCGCCGACCGCCACCCGGAGCGCCAGTCGCTTGTATGGATCCTTTACCAATCGGACGACCCGGCGGTCGTCCGCTGGCTCATCGCCCACGCCCATGCCTCCGACGCCGAGGTGGCGGCGGGCGTCCGGTTGGCCCTCCGCGCCAACCCGACCCCCGAGGCCGGGCCGCTGTATGTGAAGTGGCTCCAGGATAGCATCGGCGGCGATGGCACCGTCTTCTGGCTCACCACGTGCCAGAAGGCCGACGTGACGGTGCCGATGCGGCTGCTTCGCCGGATCATGGCCTCGCCCGCCCACCTGCGCGAGTACGCCATGGCGTTCCGCATGGCCCGGGCGCAGGAGCAGCGCCCCGTGCCCGAGGCATTGCTGAAGGCCCAGGAGCGCATCATCCACGAGAGTTTCGCGTTCACCCGGCAGAAGGGCGAATACGACCGCGCGGCCGTGGAGCAGGCGACCCGGACGCTCCTGGCCTCCGACGACCACGAGGCCGTGGCGGTCATCGGCGTCCGGCTCGCTACCTACTCGAACAAGTGCCAGACCGAAATCCCGCACCGGGCCGGCCGGACCGTCCTGCGCCACCTGCCGGACGGCCGCGGGCGGCAACTCGTCGAGCAACTTCGCCGCACGTGCCGGAACGCGTTCGATCGCGAGATGCTCGACGCGCTGGCCAAGACCTTGGCCGACGACCTCTGACGGCCAAGGCGCGGCGATCATCGTTGGCGCCGGCGGGCGCGCGTCACGCCGGATTCCGTCTGAGGGTGTTATTCCTCTTCCGCCAAGAGTGCCATAAACCTCTTCTTGCCGTAGTCCCCTCCACCTAACGATTGGCCGTTCCAGAACCAGTGGTCCGAGTGGCCTTGTTTCCTGTAACGACCGTGTTGCTTGCCGTGCCTATGAGGCCGTTCGAACCAGAGCGTGCCATCTTCGTTCCACATCCGGTACAGTCCGTGCATCCTGCCCTGAGCGTCACAGGTGGTCTCGCTCGCAATCCGGCCGTTACGATGCCAGCCGCGGTTACTCCGCACGACGCCTTCCACCCAAATCGTCTCGGACATCAGTGCGCCACTGTCGTAGTAACGACGTTCAAGGCCGTGCTGAACGCCATCGTTGAACGTGCGCAGCCGCTCGACCTGTCCGTCCTTATACTGGATTTCCTTCCCATCCAACTCGCCGCTGCGGTAAGACACGTCCCAGGTAATCTCGAATCCGTTTCGATCGAGCATGCGGCCGTTCCAGGGTCTTCCTTCGCGAAACACACAGGACGCGATCACGTCGCCGTCTTCAGAGTAGTACCGGACAAGACCTTCAAGTTGGTTGTCCCTGTATGTCTCGATCTTGTTCAGCAAAAGGGAGTCGCCCAACCACGCAGCCGACCTTCCGTTCAATCTGCCATCGGATACTTCGTACTCCTGGGTGCATGGAACGGCCGGCCGCCCTCGTTGCGGCCCAAGAACCACCTTCGCAGGTTGACCTCTCTCGTCCAACAGGACGCGTATGGTCGGGCCGTCGCACACAACGAATCCGGTTGGGGCTATCGACCACCGCGGGGTCACCTCCGCAAGACCGGCCATGCTCCTCTTCGCGTTCAACTCAAGAATATCATCCGTTATCGGCTGGGTAGGCGACTCTTTCAAGATATGCTGCAAGGCCCTGGCGGCCAAGGGGATAGGGCACTTTCGTCGGACGATGGTGTAGCCCCACGCTAACAGCCCGAGCAGTGCGAACCCGACCGCTATCGCCACGCACAGTTTTTTCCTGGTCGATCGTCTCATGCCAGGCTTTGCATAACTTCTGCCCACGTGTCCCGCGCATTAGATGCGCAAGCGGTGGCGGAGTTCCAGATGGAAAACGCCGCCAATGGGATTCGAAGGGTTTGGGCACGGAACATCCGGCCCTGGCGGGAACTGCAACAACAGCCGTCACACCCCTTCGGCTCCGCTCAGAGCCTGAGACGGCTTCATAAGAGCCGGCGGGGCAGGCGCCTGGAACTATGCGCCTGCCCCGTCCGACCGGCGCGGTGCTACCTCGCCGCCTTCCGTATCGGCCCGATGTAGGCGGTCGCGACGACCACGTCGTCGAACCAGACGCGGTTCGTCTTGTGCTTCGTCCACCGGTCGGTGATGTAACTCATGAGCCAGAAGGCGTTGACCTTGAGGTCGGCCGTGGTCCGCCACTCTATCCGTGAGAAGTCGCCGATCTTCTTGCCGTCCACCCAGAACGCCTGCCGCCCGTCGTCCACACCGACCGTGTTGGCCTGGACCATCATCTCCATGGCGTACCACCTGCCGCGCTGCGGCACGACCGGCGATTCGGGCATGAACGAATTGCCCCAGTATTTGCCGTCGCCGGCGCGTTTCATCTTGTGCCAGTAGGAGTAGAAGTTCCACGCGCCGGGCGGTGGGAACTTCTTCCACGTGCCCGCCGGTTCCAGGCCGGTCGAGAACTTCTTATCGCCCTTCGGGCACAGCCCCGCGCCGCCGGTCGGCCACGGCGTCGGCGGGTTCTCCGCCACGATGTGCACGAAATGGTGGATGTAGTCGCAGTCCGGGGCGAACTTGACGTAGAACCGCGCGTACATCGTCTCGACGCCGGGTTTGAACCGCCGGAACAGGTGCCCGCCCGTATTCTCGCCCAGTTTGGCCGTCATCAGGAGGCTCTTCTTCCCGGCCGAGGCGGGCGGCGCGTCGTCCGAAAACGACAGCGCCTCCGCCTTGTTCGAGATGCTGGGCCACTTCTGCTTATCGAACGTGCCCGCCTCGAACGTCTCATGCAGCAGGACCCGCGTGTCCTTGCCGATGCCGCGGTCGCCGGGGTAGGCCGCGGCGATGCCGACGGGCGCCGCGCCGTGCAGCGGCCCCGCCGTGAGCGTTACACAGCATCCAACGAGCACCAGGGCGACGTGTCGCATGGTGGGCCTCCTTGCGTTTCGTTTCGGCGGGTCGGGGTGCCAACGTGATCGAACGTAACCCGCCGCTTCCACGGCGGGCTCGAACCGGCTGCGGCGGGCTCGAACCGGCTGCGGCGGGCTCGCACGGCGGAGCGTCACCCACCGCTCACGATCGCTGCGAACTTTTCGACCGCCTCGTCAATCTGGGCGGCGGTCACGTTCAGGTTCGTCACGGCGCGGATGGTCCGAGCGTCGCGGGCGAGGACGAGGACGCCGACCGCCGCGAGGCGTTCCACCAGTTCCGCCGCCGGCATGCCCGTCACGTCGAAGACGACGATGTTCGTCTCGACGGTCTCGGGGTCGATCTCGATGCCTTCGAGCGGCGCGATGCCCTCGGCCAATCGCTTCGCGCCCGCGTGGTCCTCGGCCAGGCGCCGGCGGTGATGTTCGAGGGCATAGAGCGCCCCGGCCGCGATGATCCCCGCCTGCCGCATCCCGCCGCCGAACATCTTGCGGAACCGTCGCGCACGGGCGATGAACTCGACGCCCCCCGCCAGCGCCGACCCGATCGGGGCGCCCAGCCCTTTCGAGAAACACACACTGACGCTGTCGAAAGGCTCGGCGTACTGCTTCTCCGGCGTGCCGGAGGCGACGGCGGCGTTCCAGAGTCGCGCCCCGTCGAGGTGCATCTTCAGGCCGGCGTCGCGTGCGGCGGCGGCCACGTCGGCGATCTGGTCAAGCGGCCAGACGGTTCCGCCGCCGCGGTTGTGCGTGTTCTCGATTGCGACGAGTTTCGTTCGCGGAAAGTGCTCGTTCTTCGGCCGCAGAGCGCCACGCACCTGGTCGGCCGTGAACAGGCCGCGCTCCCCTTCGATGAGGCGGCACATGACGCCCGACAGCGCCGCCGGCCCTCCCGACTCGTAGAAGTACGAGTGGCCCTGTGCCTCGAGGATGATCTCGTCGCCCGGCTCGGTCCACGCCCGGATGGCGGCCTGGTTGGTCATCGTGCCGGAGGGCATGTAGACGGCGGCCTCTTTGCCGAGGATGTCGGCGGTGCGGCGTTCGAGGCGTGCCACGGTCGGGTCATCGCCGAGGACGTCGTCGCCGACCTCGGCCTCGGCCATCGCCCGGCGCATCTCGGGCGTCGGGCGCGTGACGGTGTCGCTGCGAAGGTCGATCATGGCCACCTCCTGCCGGCGCCGGGGAACGTGCCCCGCCGCTTCCGCGGCGGGCTCGTCTCGCCGGCGCGCCGCGCTTGCAGCCGCGGCGCGCAGAACCTATCGTAAGGTGACGGTTCCCGCGGAGCAGGTCAAGCGTTATGTCGGAGGAAGTAGGCCGCCGCGCGGCCTACGCACTACTTTGCGCGGTGGGTCTCCTGACCTGCCGCGCAGACGTGGCCGGCCAGCACGCCTGCCTCGCGGCGGGTCGGGAGACCCACCGCGCAGTGCCCTGGTAGACTCGAAGATGAACTGCTCTCGCGAAACAAAGCGGGCGGCCGCATGCGACCGCCCGATGCACGAAACGAGGCTTCCAGCACGGTTCAGGCCAATGTTACCGCCTGCGACGTCTCACGAGCGCCGCCACGCCGCCCAGCGCCAGCAGCGCCAGCGTCGCCGGCTCCGGGACGCAGATCGTCGAGAGGTCCCAGTCCTTCACGTCGCCGTTGAGCAGGCTGTACTTGTTGCCGGGGAAGTTGATTTTTTCCCAGCCCGGCTGGTAATCCAGCACCCACTCAAACAGCAGTTGCCCGTCGTCGGCCGACGCCGTCACGGTGGGGTTCCACGTGCGCCCGTCGTCGCTCAGCAGGGTGATGTTTTCCTGCCGCCCGGCCACGCGGTCGATGTAGTCTACCAGCAGGTACACCTCCTTGTGCCACTCGGGAACGAAGAGGTTCTCGACGAGCAGTGTGACGTCGTCCACGAACTGTGGCCCGCCGACCTGGCCGGCCATGGCGCCCGCGATACGGAACATGGGATCATTGAGCAAGTTGTCGCCATCGACGGGGTCGGCCTGCATGTAGTAGGCGATGTCGTAATTCTCCATCGCCTCCTGCGGCTTGTTCAGGCCCGGACAGAGGGTGACGTAAGCGTCGGCGTGGCTGGTCGGCCCGGACCAGTAATCCAGGAGCGTCCACCACCCGTTCACGCACGGCTGGTTGGTGTAGACGTCGTCGTCGGTGAGCGCGCCGATGGGCGGCGGATGCGTGACGGTGTCCGGGTTGTCGCCGCCTCCGGGCCCCTGTTGCCCGGGGATCGCCCCGTCCGAGTCGTGCCAGATCGACTTGTTCCCGTCGATCTTGCCGTTCGGGTTGTTCCAGTAGTTGCCGCCCACCAGCGTCATGCAGTGCGCCGGGTCATCAAAGAGGACGGCCACGTACTGGCCCGGGTCACGCTTGAGTTCGTCGAGCAGCCAGTTGTACCCGATGTTTATGCCCGGCGGCGCCGCGTACGGCGCCAGCGGAACCGGCAACAGGCACTTCGTGACGTCGGTGTAGTTGATGCCCGGCATGAATTCCGCCGAGGCGGGGTTCTTGCCGTACGTATAGAGCCAGTAGTTGACCGCTTTGTCGGCGCAGCCCATGTTGGCGGTGCCCAGGTCGGTGGTCAGTTGCGTGTAGATGTGGTCGGCTCGCTGTTGGGCGGTGGGGTTCGGTATGGGGGGCTTGCCGTACCCGGCAGCGCCCAGCAGGTTGGCGGCGGTGGCCTGCCAGCACGAGTTGGTGCCGAGGTGCCCGTGAAAATTCTTGTCCACGTCGGGGATCGGGGTCCCGTCGGTCGAGTACGCGTACACGTCGAAGTTGCCGACTTGGTAGTTCGGCGGCGGCTGCGCAATCGCCGGCGCGGCAACCAGAACGGTCGCCAGGATCGCCGGCAACAACATGATCCATTGTGCCCGTTTCATTCTTGTGCTCCTTGTTTCTCCCCCGTCGGACCACGATCCTATCGAGGCAGGGGAACGCCCCCTGTCTGTCGCCAGCCTGTTGTCACACCCGATCGCGCATCCCGAGCATGACCGCGACCAATCGCTGAGTCTGAGAATCCGCTACCGCCCATGCACGGCAGCCGTTTCGTAACCGCGCCACCAACGCCAAAAGGCCGCACCCCGGCTTTCCCCGCCGGAGACCGGCCCCTGCAACCCCAAACCCAAGAAATCGGGCCGGGCCCCGTCTCCGGAGTCCAGCCCCGCAACACAACCGAGCGCCCTTGAACGTCACCCTCGACGCTCACTCTATGTATACCACAAGAATCGCGATTGTCAAGCGAATGTGCCGGAATATGTGGGGAGCGCCCCAGGATGTAGGCCGCACCGCGGTACCCATCCAACGCACAGCATCCTGCGCCGGCCCCCGCTATCCCGTGTCGCGCTGAGCCGGCCCACGGCGGCCGCCGCTGACATTCGTCCTGCTGCATAAGACTTACGTCAAATCACCTTTTGCCGAAACCCCCGAAAACGCGCTTTTTGGAGTCCGAATCGGCGTTTTTGGGCCGTCAGGGGCGATTGGGCCGTTTTTTGTTAAGATAGGTAACGCAAAACTTTCGCCTTTTTCGTCCTTTTTTGTCCTTTTTCATCGTTTTTCGTCCTTTTTGCTCCTTTTTGACCCCTTTTTGACGCCGTTTTCGCGAGCCGAAATTGATGTAAGTCACCCATGCCAAAATGGCAGGCCGGACGGACGGCCGCAAAG
>CAYVAM010000072.1:0-18576 GCA_964449275.1 uncultured Anaerolineales bacterium | reverse complement strand
CCGCTGGCAGGGGACGAGCCGGAGGCCGTTTTCGAGGCCGCCAGGCAGCACTTCGCCGGCGCCCGCCTCGACCAACGCGACGGTCTGCATCTGGCCTGGGACGACGGGTGGCTGCACATCAGGGCGTCGAACACGGAGCCGATTCTGCGGATCATTGCCGAGGCCCGCCAGGCCGCCACGGCCCGCGCATGGGTCCGCGACGTCAAGGCCCTGGCCGGCCGCGCGTAACCTGCGCCATCTCTCAAGGCCCCCCGCGTTGGTTCAAGCCTCTCACCCCAAGTTGACACTTGGGGCTAGTTGGTTTTACATGCCCCCGCGTCGATAACACTTACGTCAAATTGCCATTCGCCGAAACCCCCGAAAACGCGCTTTTTGAAGTCTAAATCTTCGTTTTGGGGCCGCCAGGGGCGATTGGGCCATTTTTTGTTAAGATAGGTAAGGCAAAACTTTCGGCTTTTTCGTCCTTTTTTGTCCTTTTTCGTCTTTTTTCGTCCTTTTTGCTCCTTTTGACTCCCTTTTTGAGGCGCTTTTCGGGAGGCAAAATTGATGTAAGTCACCAAGGCCGATCACCGGACAAAGGGATGAAGGGCCGGGGAAAAGAGGGACGGGAGCTTTTGAGGCGGCAAGGGACGGGGTCCATCGCGGAACGCAGAACGCGGAATGAACAGCCAACGACGGCTCGCGACGCCGCTGGGGTTCCGTTTGGCCGCGCCCCGGCCCTGGCACGGTTACGGTTCGTGCCGTGGCCGGCCGCGGGCAGGGAGTTTCCGGGGACAGCATACGGTTTTTCATGCCGTGACGAGCAGCGCGAGGAGAAAACGGTATACTGTCTCCGGAATCCCAACATTACCGTTGCTGCTCATGGCATCTCCCTTCGGGGTTAGCGAATTCGCCCCCCCATGCAAGTGAAAAACATGGGTACCGTCCCCAGGTTTCCCAAGTGAAGAACATGGGTACCGTCCCCAGGTTTCCATATCCCCCCTAGGGTGTAGGGTAGGTGCCCGCCCCGGCGGGTAAACTCCGCACCCACGCGGGCCGTTGCTGGCGGCGTGGACGTGCAGTGCCGCGCAGGGACCGCCGCTATCCCCACACCCGACCCACGTCACGGCGAATCGAGTTGCGTGTCACCGGAACTCCCGTCGAGGGGAGAGTATGCATCAAGACGTGAGAGGAGGTCTCTGGCTTTTTCCACAGCACTATGGTGGCGGCTGCCGAGCGAACGTAGAGCGTTCCTCACTTTCTGTTTCAGCGCCTGTGCTTCAGCGTCAGAGCCGGCGTCCTTGCCAACGGTACGACGGATGACTTTGGAGAACTTTTCTACCTTGCTCTTTACGGTCTCCAGATGGGCTTGCGCCCTTTGCAGGTCCTCCGTCGCGGAATGTATGAGCGTCACAATGGCCTCCTTGCCAACCGCCCGCTGTTCGACCAGCGTTCCGCAAACCTCAAGGATGCTCAGAGCTTTGGCAGCATCCTCTTCAGCACGCATTAGGAGTGAGACGATTTCCTGCACTTGCTGCTCCATAACATCGTCCAACCGCATTCCTAAGAGAGCGATATCGGCCTGGCGAGCGGCGGCATCAGGCCCAACGTGCCCAAGGGCTAGGCTCCTTCGGATGCCAACCAGAGATTCGATAGTGTGACGGTTGCTCTGAAGAGTCGCAACTCTGAAGAGGACGAAGATCAAGACATACAGCAGGCCGCCTAAACGCCAGTCGGCCATGGCGGGCAAGCAGTGTGTGGAGTACATGTAATGGAGTGATGCAATGGCAGTCCAAAGCACGGCCCCGTAGAAAAGGAGCGCGATGATTCTCGTCATCTTGACATATGGCATGTCTCTGCGAACGGGAACACGCAGAAAGCTAAGAAGGAATATGCCGCTAGTCGCGAGCAGAAGAAGGCCGTAGACAACTGTGAGCATGCACCTGTGATACCACTGCAGCCCGATGTCTTCCAGGGAATGGACGAGAACAAGTGGCAGGGAGAACTTCACCACGCCGAGCGCTAAGGCAGGAGTGGACACCTCGCGATAGTGACTCCAGAAGGTGTAACGCTTGCCCGAAAATAGGGGAGCGTCACGCTCGGGCTCCAGGAGGCTGCACAGCACAGTCAAAGATTGAGAAAGCAAGGTCAGGACGAAGAACACGACCGCCGTCCCGTGGGGTGTTGGGCCGCTGTGCTCGATGGTGTTTAAGATGAGCCATGAGAGGGCAGCCAAAGCCGCAAGAAGGGCCCACTTGGTCCAGCCGGGCGCCTGCTCTTCGGACCTGAGATTGTCAATCTCGGACGCGAGGAAGCCGAGAAGGGCCTCGCGTTCCAGCGCGTCTGCTCCGGCGGTTGGGGTAGAGTGCTCAGGATTAGTGTCCCCGGCTGGTTGGTCTGTCATGGCCTGTGACTCCCACAACTGAGGCATCCGTCAGTCGGAGTTCCGGGAACAGGATGCTTAACTCCTCCGCCTCTCAGGCTTCGGTCCCGGCTTCTGCGGCCGTTGCGTGCGGCCGCACAGGCTCTCCGGATGGTCGAGCAGCGGCGGGGCGTTCCGGGTGACATAGACCTTATCTCCCTTTGCCGTTCGGCTTCGGGCCGGGCGGTTCCGGGGAGGCAACGCCGAACTGGTCCAGGCCGCCTGCCCGGAGATCATTATTTCCCTGTCAATGGTATACAGCGTGATTGCCGCGGCATGCCGCGGCCTACGGCTGAACGGCAAACGGCGAGACCCCCATTCGGCTGCGCTCAGGGCAGGCTCTCGGCTACGCTCAGGGTGACAACATTGCCGCGGCCTACGGCTGAACGGCAAACGGCGAGACCCCCGTTCGGCTGCGCTCAGGGCAGGCTCTCGGCTACGAGCGGCGAGCCGCGAGCCAAGACGAGCACATGGTCACCCTTCGGGCTGACCATGCCACCCGCCATTGCCGCGGCATGCCGCGGCCTGCGGCTGTCATGGGTGTACAATACTGGACGATGTCAGGTCTGTCAAGTTCGAATGCGGAATTCGGAAGGCGGAATGAACGGCAACGGCAACAGCCTTTAACGCGGAGAACGCCGAGAACGCTGAGAACAACGGTGACTTAGTTGACGGCAAACGGCGAACGACAACGGCGCGGTCTGCGATAAGAGTCGCTTTGCAACGATCTCATCGGCAGGACGGGCCGCCTCGCGTTCATCTTCCTTGCTTCTCCCACCTGCCGGCAGTAGCCTGAAACCCTGCGAAAGGTCAGATGAAGAGTGTTCCAGGGGTTTAGAAGGAGGATTGCGATGTTGCTCGAACGCGAGTCGCGTGGACGGAGGGGTCATTCCGGCCGGTGGCGAATTCCACGATGCGGATGGTTGCTCCTGTCTTTATTCTTCGTAACGCTGCTCACAACATCTTTAGCCTCTGCCGGCGAGAAGGGACAGACCGCAGGCACTGCGGCGGCTCAGGCCGGCGAGGTGGGGAAGACCCACCAGGAATCCCATAGGGTCTCCGCGGCCAGGCCAAAGAGCCGGGCGCAATCCCTTGGCGTCATACTTTCCCGCCTCGGCCTGGGCGAAGGCTCGGTGGTTGCCGATGTCGGCGCCGGCGGGGGGCGGGATACATGGGTTTTTGCGAAGCTTGTGGGCAAGACGGGGACCGTTTTCGCCGAGGAGATTTTGGAAAGCACGACCAAGTCGGTAAGGAAGGAAGCCGAGCAAAAAGGGCTTTCCCAGGTCCGCCCGGTTCTTGGCCGCAGCGACGATCCGTGCCTGCCCCCCGATTCCGTTGACCTTGTCTACATGCACTACGTTTACCACCATATGGCGAAGCCCCGGCCGATGCTGCGTGGAATATGGCGCTGCTTGAAGCCAGGGGGTCACCTCGTAGTGGTTGACCGACATCGCGGTACGTTGCGCGACTGGGTCAAACGGTCTCTCCGCGAGAAGAAGCATTTCTGGCTCGCCGAGACGACGATCGTCCGAGAGGCAAGGGAGGAAGGCTTCGGCTTCGTCGGCTGCCCTGACGAGTGCTGGTACGAAAAGGAGCCCTTTGTACTTATCTTCGAACGGCCAAAGGGCGCCGAGCGCCCCGGCCGGGACCCCGATGCCTTTCTCCCTCTTCCGATGGAGCGGACTTCCCGTCTCTTCCTTCCGCTTGGACAGGGTTATAAGCGGCCGGTCTTTGTCGCGCTGGGAGAGGCGCGGCAATTGATGGGGCCGATCCTCCGGACGGCTTCCGGCCGGGGGTTGGAGATCGTTCTGGAAGAATGGGCCACGCAGAAGGATGAAAGGCCGCCGCTGCCTGCGAAGGTTTCCCTCCCATCGGTCCTTACCGAGAAGGGCGATCCCCACCTGGATCCTGAGCCCATTGATGTTGTTTTCTTCCTGGACAGTTATCATCTCCTTTTCCACGGCAAGACCTTGCTGACCAAAATCTACGAGAGGCTTGCGCCGGCCGGCTGCATCTACGTGCTTGACCGGGAACCGAAGAAGCCGCTATCCCGGCGGGAGGCAAGCCACCGCAGAATGATACGGCCGGAGACCGTAAAGCGGGAGATGGCCGAGGCGGGCTTCTCTGTCTGGTTCGAGGGCCCCCCACCAGCCCCCGACCGCTTCCTTCTGGTCTTTGGCAAAACCGACGCCCAAAAGATCCGGCCGCAAGAGGATCCTTTTGTCGGCGGCCCGCAGGTTCGCCACCCGCCCCGCCGGTGGCTCGAAGAGAACTACTGGCACCTGCGGGGCTTGAGGACCGTCGACGGAAGGGTTGTCTCCTTTTCGCACCGGACACATCAGGTGAAGCCGGAGATCGTTCCCCCGGCTTCGGGCAAAGAAGGGATCTGGAAGATCCCTGAGGAGCGGCTTCTGCTCTCTTTTGAGAAGAAGGGCAACGTGTACTTGTTGACTGGTTATCGTTCCTCGGCCGAGTAGTCGTTGGTCGCAGAACGCGAAGGAGCGGCGCTGTCCGCGATTGCACCGGCGGGCTCGTGGCGCGCGTGTTTACGATCAACCGTGTGCCGGTTACCTTCTCGTGCCAAAATAAATCGAAGAGTAAACAGAACCGGCCTTTCGCAGGTTTCATGCGGCTTGGGTGGCGGTGGAGAAGAGTGCTGCGAGGGTGTCGGCCATTTCGCGTGAGCCCCTACGAAAGGCCGGAGAGGAAAGGAAAGGTCGATGAAATGCACGAGGCGTCAGTTCCTGGGCTTGGCGGCCGGGGCGGGGGCACTCGGGCCGGCGGCGGTCGGCGCGATGGCTGAGACGCCGGCCGGGGATGAGCCGCGATTGCCGAGGCCGTCCACGGCGCAGATGGCGTGGCAGGACTGCGAGGTCGGGTTGCTCTACTCGTTCGACCTGGCCATCGCCGCCAAGCGGTTCGCCCGCAACAACACCGTCCGCGAGCGGCTGGACCCGAATCTGTACAATCCGACCAAACTGGACACCGACCAGTGGATCGAGGCGGCGAAGGCAGCAGGGGCCAAGTACGCGGTGTTCACGGCGACGCATTTCAACGGCTTCATGCAGTGGCAGAGCGACCTCTATCCCTATGGCTGCAAGCAGACCGCTTGGCGCGGGGGCAAAGGCGACGTGGTGGCCGATTTCGTTGCGAGTTGCCGCAACGCCGACATCCAGCCGGGGATCTACTTCAGCACGCATCGAAACGTATATTGGCAGGTGTGGGGCCATTACGTCGATTGGGGCAAGGGCAAGGGCACGGACACGCAGGCGAAGTTCAACCGCGTCGCCGAGAAGATGACCGAAGAGTTGTGCTCCCGGTATGGGCCGCTGGTGCAGATCTGGTACGACGCCGGCGTCAAGACGCCGCAGCAGGGCGGGCCGGACGTGCTGCCGATCTTCGAGAAGCACCAGCCCAACTCGGTCTTCTACCACAGCGGTCAGCGATCCGACTACCGATGGATCGGCAACGAGGCCGGGCGGGCGGGCTATCCCTGTTGGGCCACAATGCCCGGCCGGGCCGGATCCGTCTCGCACAATCATCCGACGTGGAAGCGGTTTCTCGCCAAGGGCGACCCGGATGGGACGTACTGGTCGCCGGGCATGGCCGATACGCCGCTGCGCAACCACAACTGGTTCTGGAAGCCCGGGCAGGACAAGAGTGTCAAACCATTGAAGGGACTTACGGCCAATTATTACCGCTCGGTCGGACAGAACTGCAATCTCCTGCTGGGCGAGGTGGTCACGTCAGACGGGCTCGTGCCGGCTTCCGACATCGAACGCCTGGCCGAGTTCGGCAAAGAGATCCGCAGGCGCTTCGGCAAACCCGTCGCCCAGACGGCCGGGACCGGCGGCACCGTGGAACTGAAACTGCCCAAGCCCAAGCGCATCGACCACGTCGTCATCATGGAGCAGATCGCCCGCGGCGAGCGCATCCGCCGCTACGAGGTCGAGGGCCTGCTGGCCGGCAACCGGTGGCAGACACTCTGCCAGGGCCAGTCGGTCGGGCACAAGCGCATCCAGCGGTTCGACGCAGTGGAGGTGGCCACGGTGCGCCTGAAGACGACCGAATCCGTCGCCACGCCGCAGATCCGCCAACTGGCCGTCCACGACACCACCGGCTGAGCCATTCGGCGTGTGGGCCTCTCGGCCTGGATCCGTCTGAAGGCCTCGACAACCTCTTTGGGCCATTTGGGGTAATAGTGCTACTTTGTCACGATGCACGCAAGCGATAGCGCGGCGGTCAATCTTGGCCGCCGCGCGGTGGGTCAGGAGACCCGCCGCGCGAAGTGCGGAGGAAGGCACTGGCGGACGAGCCGCCAGTGGCACACGGCGCGTGGGGCCTGAGGCATGCGCCGGGGATAAACCCCGGCGCTACGGCCAATCCGCAGGAAATCGTCCCATGCCAGAAATCGTTGCCACACCCTGCCACACCCATCCGCTGACAAGTCTGCAATTTTTCCCGCTGGACGGCGTTTTACAGAGTATAATAGGGTGTGCGACCTGAGATGAGGGTTCGGGTGCATCGCCGTTACGTCTTACGGAAGCCGGTCGCGTGAAGCACGTCGTGTTTGTCACGGTCATAGGGATGGTTGCGGTCGCGGGGACCGTGCCGGGTTCTGCCGGTAGGTTGCCGCATGAGTTGTGTTTAATCCGTTAGTGGCCCCGGATGGGGGTCACGCACTGCCGGCCAGTACGGGAAAGGAGCCCGTGTCATGAAACGTTTCATGCTTGGCGTCTGCATCGCCGTGTTCATCCTGGGTTCTGTGGCGACCTGCCCAGGCAAGAACATCCCGTGGAAGGCCTCCGGCGCGACGGACAAATCGGCGGCGCCTGTGGCTGCCGGCGACCTGAAAGCCGAACTGCCGCCCGCGCAGTATGACCACGTCATCAAACCCATCGTGACCCGCATCGCCCTGGCCGAGAGGGCGATGGAGCCCTACAAAAAAGAGATGGAGAAACCCGAGGAGAAACGCCGGAAGCCCCTCCTCACCCATTGCAAGGAACGAGCGGCGGCCTACTACCTTGCGGCATCGTATGCAGCCAAAAGGGCGCTGCGCCTCGTCAAGAAGGACAGCCACAAGGCAGCCATCAAGCAGCAGTACGAGGAGCCGAATAAACAGAAAGCCATCGACATGTACCTCGACCTGGCCCTCGACGCCCACACCGGCGGCGACCTCCGCCGGACCGTCGGCTACTACAAGAAGGTCCTGTCCATCGAGCCCGGCAACAGCCAAGCGAAAGAGGCTCTCACCAAACTTGCCGAGCAGTACAAGCAAGCCATGAAAAACGCGCGGACCGGCGGCAGCAAGGGCGGCGGCAGCGACGACCAGGAACATGCCTGGGACCGCGACTGGAAGCGCACCGGACGCGGCGACTACAGCGACTACGGAAACTGGAGAAGGTACAGCCCCAGCGTCTGGTAAAATGCCCGGCGCGCCGACCCGCGATTTTTCCTGTTCCAACGGGTGGATTTGGCCGTACAATACGGGGGAGAGACGGGGAGTTAACCCGCGCCGCGCGCGGCGCAAAAAGGAGTTATGCTATGAAACGCTTCCTACCCGCTGCCGTTATTTGCGTGTTCGCCGTCGCGGCCGTTATTGGCGCCGAAGCCGCAGGCGTTCCATGGAAGACCGGCGACAACCCCAAACAGGATGCTTCAGCAACGGCGAGCGACCTCAAGGCCGAACTGGCGCCCGCTCAGTACAACCGCATCATCAAGCCGATCGAGGCCAAACTTGAGGCGGCTGTGAAAATCATGAAGGTCCACGATAAGGAGATGGAAAAGGCCGCCGAGAAACGCAACGCACGCCTCCTTCTCGGCTGTAAGATCCGTGCCGCCGAGGCGTACCTCGGCGCATCGCTGGCCGCCAAGAAGGGCCTCAACCTGGTCAAGAAGGACGGCCAAAAAGCGGCCATCAAGCAGCAGTACGAAGAGCCCAACCGTAAGAAGGCCATCGATATCTTCGCGGAACTCGCCAGCGAAGCCTACGACAAAGGCGACTTGCGCATGGCCGTCGGTTACTACAAGCGAATCCTCTCGATCGACAAGGAAAATGCCGTGGCCAAGGAAGGAATCACCAAGATTTTCAGAGAGGTTCAAGAGTCTAAGCAGTCGGGCAAAAAGAGCGGCAGCAAGGGCGGCGGCAGCGACGACCTGCGATCCTGGGACCGGCCGGACTACAGCCGTACCGGCCGCAACCCGAGGGACTATTCGAAAACCGGCAGGGGCAACTACTAACCCTTCCCCAGGCAAGCCAAGCGGTACCTGAAAAAGGCCTCCCCATGCGGGGGGCCTTTTTGCTTCTCCGGCCGGAAGCCGCTCCGTTGGGCCGGCTCTGCGATGTGCTAAGCAGCAGCGAGGAAGTCTTTCCGAACAGCCGTAGCGCCGGGGTTTATCCCCGGCGCGGAACCGCCATCGGCCTGACTATCCGGCCGCCGGGCATAAAGCCCGGCGCTACAACCAACCTTGGGTGCACGCCAACTCAGCCGCCGAATTCGGATTGACTGCATCGCTCCTGCTTAGACATTATCGGACGTTCGTTGCACGGCCTACCAAATCTGCCCAGGTTAGCAGATTAAAACTTTTAAGTTGACACCGAGCGTTCGCCGATGAATACTTGCGAAACTAGGAGAGGTGGGTAAGGTGAGGGAGGACAATCGCAGGCCACAAGAGCAAAGAGCGAGGGCCATGCCATGAAAGAGGTTTATTCCACCGGAGAAGCCGCCAAGATCTGCCAAGTCAGCCAGCAGACCATTATCCGTTGCTTTGACTCCGGAAAACTGGACGGTTTCCACGTTCCGGGATCGCGCTTCCGGCGGATCCCGCGCGACAGCCTCATGCGATTCATGAAAGAGAACAACATCCCCCTGACGAACCTCGACTCGGATAAAAAGAAGGTCCTGGTGGTTGACGACGAGCCTGAGATCGTGGACCTCCTTGTAGACGTTCTCGAACGGGACGGGCGCTTCGAGGTCAAGACGGCCACCTGCGGCTACGACGCCGGTCTGCTGACCCAGCAATTCCGTCCGGACGTGATCGTCCTGGACTACATGCTGCCCGACATCAACGCCAACGTCGTGTGTAAGACGATCCACAGCAATCCGAGTCTCGAGGACACCAAGATCATTCTCATCAGCGGCCATATTGAAGAGGAAGACGCCCCGTCCGAGACGCAGCAATTGGGTGCGGACGCCTTCCTTCACAAGCCGTTCAAGATCAACGAACTCGTCGCCAAGATCGCCGACCTGCTGAAACTGTAGGCGCGAATAAAGGTCACGCCATGGCGGTTACAGGCATCCAGCGCCGGAAGGTCGAATTGCTCCTGGAGAAGGTGGATTACCTGCCCACCTTGCCCGGCGTAACCTTGCATCTGCTCCCGTTGGTCATGGCCGACAACCCTCGCGCTCGCGACATCCAACTCGCCGTCGAGGTGGACCCGACGCTCGCCGCCCGGACGCTCAAACTGGCGATCGACCTCGGCAACCCCGGCGACGCCATCATGAGCATTGATGCGGCCCTGGCAGCCGTTCCACCGGATGCGTTGGCGGCCAGTCTGCTCAGTATCGACACCGTGGACCGTGACATCATCCAAGCCGTGGAACTGTCCCGCCTTTGGCGTCACGTGCTCGCGACCGCCATGGCCTCGCAGATCATTGCGACTCGCGTTGGCACGGTTCCGCCCGAGACCGCGCTTCTCGCCGGGCTGTTGCACGACATCGGACAAGTTGCCCTCCGTATCCTGATGCCGAGAGCCTACAGCCAGGTTCTGGAGCGGCTCCAGGCCGGTGGGACCGAACTCCTGGAAGCCGAGCGCGAACTGTTCGGCGTCGATCATGCCGTCCTTGGAAAGCAACTCGCCCAGCGATGGGGATTCGCCGAGCCCCTCCAGGACGTGATCTGGCTGCACCATCAGGCCCAGGTCCCGGCAGCACGCCGTGGCGGCAGCGACGGACTGACGGAACTCGTGCGTCTGGCCGACCTCTTGGCCCGCCAGCACGGCTTCGGCTACTACGCTGCCGAGCAGATCGTGGAAAACACGGCGGACGCCGCCGAGCGCCTCGGGCTGTCCGGCGTTCAGGCGGAGCAAATCGGCCACCAGGTCAGCACCGCCATTGAACTCAACACCGCCCCACTTGGCCTGCCGGACGAGCCTTCACCCGACCAACTGCACCGCCTCTATCTGGGCGCGAACGTGCGACTCGGCCAGTTGTATCGCAACGGTTACAGCCTGTATCACACTGCCCAGGCCAAGTGCGACCAGTCCAGCCTGCTCCTGCAACTCAATGCCAGCCTGGCGACGTGTCACAGCACACGCCAGGTCCTCGAAACGGTGGCGACAACGGCCCGCAAAGCCCTCGGACTCCAGGTTGCCGTCCCGTACGTCGTCGCAACCGACGCCAACTACGCCGAAGGAGTCCGATGCACCGCCCGCGGCGGCGTCGAGGAGCATTTCCTCTATGACATCACCGCCGCCGACAATCTGGAACCGGCGGCCGACCGTCCAACCACGCCGCTGGCCCCACCGACCGCGCCCGCTCGGGCAGAGCGCGCGGAAGGTTGGCTCTTCGAGCGTCAGGGTCCCCACCTTGGCAGCGGGCCTTTTTACACTGCCCCGATAACCGTTGAGGACACGAAACTCGGCGCGCTCGTCTTCTCCATCGGAGACCCGCCGCACGATTTGACTCCGCACGAAGCCGGCCAGGTGGCGGCGGTTGCGAGCGTTGCCGGCATCGCTCTGAAACGCGCCCAAGCCGAGGAAAACCTGATCGCGCTTTCGGAAGAACTGGCCGATGCCAACCGCCACCTCGAGGTCGCTCACCACAAAAGCCTTCAACAGCGCAACGTGGCCTCACTCAGCGAGATGGCAACGGGCGCGGCCCACGAGATCAACAACCCGCTCGCGATCATCAGCGGGCGGGCGCAACAACTCGCCGCCAAGGAAAAGGATCCCGCGGCCCACGACGTGCTTCAGACCATCATTGACCAGGCCGACCGTATCAGCGAGATCATCACGGAACTGAGGACCTTTGCGAAGCCCCCTGCCCCGAAGCCCGAGTCGGTCGATCCCGTGGCGCTCGCACGCCGCGTCGCCGACGAACTCCAAGTGGAAGGCGAGTCGGCGGACGCACGCATCCACGTGCAGGCCGACGAGGGCACGCTGCCCATCCGGGTGGACCCCGATCAAGTTGCCGCTGCGCTCGGCGAGATCGTCAAGAACGGCCTCCAGGCCTGCTCACGCACCGAAGGCGGCACGGTCAGACTGCTCGTCCAGCCCCTGGCGGCGGAGAAAGGCGCCCGATTCGTGGTTACCGACGACGGCCCGGGGATGGACCCGAAGGTTCGGGCACGGGCTTTTGATCCGTTCTACAGCGGCTACGAAGCCGGCCGACGGCGCGGCCTTGGGCTCCCCAAGGCGTATCAGGCCGTTCAGGCCAACGGCGGAGAGATGACCGTGGAATCCACACCGGGCCAGGGAACGACCGTCCGCGTGACGTTTTGGGTTCCCGAACCGGCGTCCCCGGAGTCCGCCAACGGGTCCGCCACGGCGGCCATCGCCGACGGGCCGGCCCAGACTTGAGACGTTTTGAGTTTGTCGTAACGTGAAACCAGATGGAGGAGGAACGAAGCGGACAGCCATCGGATGCGGCGGCCATCGCCGACACAGGGCCCCCTGTCCGATGATTACGATATGCCACGGCGAGGTGCGATGCCTTCTCCCTCCCCCCTCGCTCTCGCGGCTAGCCCTCGCCGTGGCTTAGAATTCACGGAGGCCGGACGACCCACAAGCCATCGTCGCCCGGCCTCCTTTATCCCGGTCCGCCGGGCCGGCAACCGGCGAGTGCAAAGGAAGACCGCCATGAGTACGTCGGGCGCGGAAGTGCTTCGAAGCGAGGAAGAAAGCCGCATCCTCGTCGTCGATGATGAGCCGCAGGTCGTCGCCCTTTTGGCCGACTCCCTGCGCCAAGCCGATCCGTTCTGGCACGTCGAGACCGAGACCGACCCGCAGCGTGCGCTGGAACGTCTTGCAGAGGAAGACTTCGATTGCCTCATCACCGACCTCGTCATGTCCCCTGTCGGGGGGCTTCGCCTTGCCCAAGAGGCCCGATCGTTGGATGAGAACCTCGCGCTGATAGCCATCACGGGTCGCGGCACGCTCGAGGACAGCATCGAGGCGATGCGGATCGGCTTTGCCGGTTTTCTCCAGAAGCCGTTCGACCTGGAGGAGGCGAGCCAGGCGATTTCCCGCACCCTGCGCCAACGACGCCAAAAAGAAAGACGGGACCTCCGTTTCGCCGAACTCGCCCAAGCCAAAACCCGATTGGAGACCGAACACGCGCAACTCAGCCAGAAACTCGACGTCGCCGCCCACGACCTCGTCCTGTCGAGCAAACGCATGGCCCGACAGATGGACGACCTGGCTCTCGGAGCAGACGTGGCCAGGGTCCTCATGGGCGTCATCGAACTCGAAGACCTCCTCGGCCTCTGTGCGGAACTCCTCGGCGATCACATCCACTGCCAGACAAGCACCGTCGCACTCTACGAGACACGCGAAAACGCCGTCGGACTCATGGTCCGTGCCCATCCCGACACGGACGATCCGCCGGCGCTCTCCTGGCTTCGCACGCCCATCGATGCCGGCGTCATGTGTCGAGCCGCACAGACCGGCAAGAGCATCCACGTGGAGGACATCGAGGCCAGCAACCTCCTCGACGTCCAGGAGAAGGAACTGTGGCGCGACGGCCGCCTCCTGGTCGTCCCGATCCGCCGCCAGGGTCTCACGGTAGGTGCCGCCGTCCTCCACCGCCTGAGCAACGACGCGGACTTCACGGCCAACGATACCAAACACCTGCTGGAACTGGCCAAGGCCATGGCGCCTGCCATCCAGACGGCCAAACTGCACCACCGCCAGCGGTGCTGCATCTACGCCGCGATCGAAGCCATCGCCGAAGCCGTCGAAGAACGCGACGTTTATCTGAAAGGGCACTCGGCCCGCGTCCAGGCCTACGCCATGCCCATCGCCACAACACTCGACCTCCATCAGTCACAGATCGGCGCAGTCCAGATCGCGGCGCGGCTGCATGACATCGGGCGTCTCGTGATCCCGGAATCCGCCGTCAACCACCCCGGACCGCTGACAGATGAGCAATGGGAAATCGTTCGTCGCCACCCCGACGCGGGGGCCGATTTCCTTGCACCCCTCGACTTCTTCGGAGAGGTCGGAGAAATCATCCGCGCCCACCACGAATCCTACGACGGCACCGGCTATCCGCACATGAAGGCCGGCGAGGAAATACCCCCAGCAGCGCGCGTCATCGCGGTCGCCGACGCCTTCGATGCCATGACAAGCCACCGGCCCTACCGAGGTGCACTGGGCATCGAAGAGGCACGCGAGCAGGTGCGGCGTCTCGCCGGCCAGCAGTTCGACCCCCGGGCCGCCGAAGCCTTCCTGAACATTCCCCCCGAGGCGCTGGCCGAGGTGCACGCCAGCAATCGGTAGCGGCCGCCACTCCCAAGCGTGCGCAGCGGGTGTCCCCACCCGCAAGCGTGCACGGCGGGTGTCCGCCACTCCCAAGCGTGCGCGGCGGGTGTCCCCACCCGCCGCGTAGAAGACAGGGGCCTGCCGCGCTGGAGCGGACATAGCGCGGCGGGTCCGGAGACCCGCCGCGCAAAGTGCCCAGTTGCTTCAGATCATCGTCATGCGGCCGGCCGCCACTCGCGCCCGCTTGACAGGCGCTTCGCCGACCGGCTATAGTAAGGGCGCTCTGGGCACGTCTAACGTTCTCGCACAGGAACGGGTTGATTTCGTGGAAACGCGGACCGTTATCATCGCCGATTCATCCTGGGATGAGGAGCAGGTCCATGAAGCGGGCGCGGCTCTGGCCAGGGGCGAACTCGTCGTCTTCCCCACCGAAACGGTCTACGGCCTCGGCGCCAGCGCCGTCAGCCACGAGGCCATCGATGCGCTGAGCCGACTGAAAAACCGTCAGCCCGGCAAGCCGTTCACGCTCCACATCCCGCACCCCAATCAGGCTGAGACGTATGCCGGACCGCTCTCGCCGGTTGCGCGGCGTCTGGCCCGAAGAGCATGGCCGGGGCCGCTCACGCTGGTCGTTCCGGACCGGCGAAACGATCCCTGCAAGCCGGAAGGCCTCATCCAGGAAGCCGTCTACTACCAGCACACGCTCGGCCTCCGGTGCCCGGACCACCCGGCCGGCCGCGCAATCCTCCAGGCCGCAGGCGTCCCGGTGGCCGGCACCAGCGCGAACCTGAGCGGCCATCCGCCGCCACACACGGCCGCCGACGCGCTCGCCCACCTCAAGAACAAGGTGCCGCTGGTGGTGGATGCCGGCCCGACTCAGTATGCCCAACCGTCAACGGTCGTCCGCGTCCAGGCAGACGATTCGTACCAAGTGCTCCGCGAAGGAGCCATTACGGCCCGGAGACTTGCGCGGCTGGCTCGGACACAGATTCTCCTCGTGTGCACGGGCAACATGTGTCGGAGCCCGATGGCCGCAGGCTTGGCGCGGCAGATCCTCGCCGACCGCATCGGCTGCACGCCGGACGACCTCGACGCCCACGGCTTCCAGATCGCCAGCGCCGGCACGGCGTCCGGTGGGGGGGCGGGCGCCAGCGATAACGCCGTCAGGGTCATGGCCGACCGGGGCATCGACCTCACGCGGCACCGAACGCGGCCGATGACGGTTGACGCGCTCGGTCAGGCCGACTATATTTGGGTGATGACCCGCGGGCACCACGCGGCGGCCATCCGCTGCCTGCCGCAGGCAGCGCCGAAGGTGTCCCTGGTGGACCCCGCCGGTCGCGACGTGGCCGACCCCATCGGAGGGGACATGGAGGTTTACCGGGCTTGTGCCCGTCATCTGGAACAGGCCCTCACGAAACGCCTGGCGGAGATCATTTGATGAAAATCGTCCTCGCAGCCGACCATCGCGGCTTCCACAGCAAAGAGCGGCTCAAGAGTTTCCTGCTCGAGCAGGGCCACGACGTGTCGGATTGCGGGGCAGACACCGACAAGTCGAGCGACTATCCCGACTTCGCCGTCCCGGCCTGCCTCAAGGTCATCAGGAACCAAGCCGAGCGCGCCATCCTCCTGTGCGGAACGGGAATCGGCATGAGCATCACCGCCAACAAGATCGCGGGGATCCGAGCCGCACTCTGCCATGACGAACTGTCGGCAGACATAAGCCGACGCCACAACGACGCCAACGCGCTGTGTCTGCCCGCCGACCTGCTCGGCGACGAACTCGTCCGCCGCATGGTCGGCGTCTGGCTCACCACGCCGTTCAACGGAGGCCGGCACGCCCGACGGATCAAGAAAGTGATGGCTGCCGAGCGGCATCTCGAGGGCCGCTCTCACGAAGCGCCAAAGGCGCCCGCCCGCGCGAACAGAAAGGCGAAAAGCAAGACGAAGTAGAGCAGTTCACGTTCAACTGGTGCAGGATGTTGCCGTCACTGGGGCAGGTCTGCCAGGCTTTCCGTCCCTCCCACAAGGACGAGGATGTCGCCTTCGCGGATCATCGTGTGGGCCATCGGCAACTCCACGAGTTCTTCGGTCGGACCCTCCCCCTCTTCCGGGGCCTGACCCTTGAGCGGCCGCTTGATGGCCACCAGGTTCACCTCGTACTTGTGTCTCAGGTTGATCTCACCGACGGTCTTGTCGTGCCACGCGGACGGCGCCCGAATCTGAACGAGGCTGTGGCCCTCCGAGAGCACGAGATGTTCAAGGATGTTCGGGTTCGCCAGTTGATTGGCCAGGCGGACGGCCCGTTCCTCTTCGGGGAAGATCACCTCGTCGGCGCCGATGCGACTCAGGATCCGCCGCTGAATCTCGCTTGAAGCGCGGCTGATGACGCGAGGAACACCCATCGACTTCAGCGTGGTCGTCGCCAGGACGTTCGCCTCAAAATCCTCGCCGATGCTGACGATGGCGGCATCGAGACCGGCCATGTCCAGGCTCCTGAGCGGTTCCGGGTCCGTGGCGTCGAAGTGCACCGCCAGCGCCACCTCGTCGCGGACACGTTCGACGAGTTCTTCCCGGATGTCTGCGGCAATAACCTCCTGGCCGGCCTCGGTGAGCGCCTGCGCGAGTCGCCGACCGAACCGTCCGAGCCCGATAATCAAGAACCGTTTCATCCGTCTGTCCTCCCGCTGCTGCGGCTCCGTGGCCAACCGTCGCCGCCCGGGCTATTGAGCCCTGCCCTACGAGATGGCTACATTCTCGGTCGCGTAGCCGAACCGCTGCGGTCGCGTCTTGATTTGCATCGCCACAAACAACGTCAAGGGTCCGACACGGCCGACGAACATCGTCAGGATAACGGCAATCCGCCCGAACGTGTTGAGCAGCGGCGTGGCGCCCGCCGAAAGCCCCACGGTCGCAAACGCCGACTGCATCTCGAACAGAACGTCAAGGTACGTGTACTGCGCCCCGTCCCGAATCCCCCACGCCGCCACGACGATGCTCGCAGCCGCCACCCACATGACGGCCAGCGCCAGAATGGCCATGGCGCGGCGGACGGTTTCGGCCGGAAGCGAGCGCCGAAAGGCACGGGCCTTCTGACGCCCACGCAGGGCCGACCACACACCGCATAGGATCACCGCCACGGTAACCGTCTTGATGCCCCCGCCGGTGGACCCGGGCGACGCGCCGATAAACATCAACATCACGGTCAGGAACCTCGTTGGAACCGCCAGCCGCGACGTCGCCGTCGTGTTGAAGCCGGCCGTCCGGGCCGTCGTCGAGAGAAACCATGCCCCGCTGAGCCGTTCGGCCCATGTCCGGCCCATCGGGGACACCGCTGCCGCGCCCACGGCCTCGCCGGCCGTCGGCGATGCTTCCGGCATCCGTGCCGTGCGGGTCCAGCGGTCGGCGCCGCTCCGGGCCGGAAACGTCTCGATGCTCAGTGCCAGCACCATGCCGCCTGCCAGCAGGACGGCCGTCATCGTCAGTGCCATCTTTGCCTGCAGGGTCAGGCGGCGCTCGACGAGCGGCGTCTTGCGGTTTCGCAGCACGCGGTGCCGAAAGGCCCGCCCCAGGTTGTAAAGGACCGCGAACCCGAGACCGCCGGAAATGATCAGCAGCGGGAACACCAGGTTGATCTGCCACGTTGACCGGTAGTCCATCAGGCTCCTGCCGTACAGACAGAACCCGGCGTTGCAGAAAGCCGAGATGCTGTGAAACACACTGTAGTAGATGCGATCGCCTGAGGAGACGATGCCGGACGTGGCGGTGTGATCCCACAAGCCCATGAGCAACAGCGCGCCCGCCGCCTCGACCGCCAGCGTGGTCAGGAGAATGAACTTCGTGAGGCGGCCGATCTCCGCACGCAGGTCGTGCGTGAACACCTCCCGCAGAACGAGGGCCTCCCGCACCCGCATGCCCCGCCACATGAACAGGGCAAAAACCGAGGCGTACGTCATCAGGCCCAACCCGCCCAGTTGAATCAGCGCCAGAATGACGTACTGGCCGAACCGCGACCAGTGCGTCCCCGTATCGACTACGATCAGGCCGGTTACGCACACCGCGCTGGTAGCCGAAAAGAGCGCGTCGGTGAAACCCGTGGCCGGCTCGCCCGGAGCGGTCGCGGCCGGAAGCAGCAGCAGGCCCGTCCCCATGCTGATGAGCGTCAGGAAACTTCCAACCATCAGCAGCGCCGGACGCACCTTGAGCGTCGCAAGAAACTGGTGAAACTCCACCAGCCGCGCCGCGAGACTCAGGACGATGGTTACGTGGACCGCTCGCTGCACCCACCAGGGCGCCTCCGCAACGCCGGCGACATAAACGACGGCAACGAAGACCAGCAGCGCGCCGCCCAGGGTCAACTCAAACCAGCGGAACCTGAGCAGCGCCCGCCGGTCGCTCGCCAGGACCAGCCGCGCCAGCGGGTCCAGCAGCAGCCACGCCAACGCCAGCCGCTCGATCCAGTGCAGCGCCTCCTTGGCAGCCGGTGTGACGCGAAACCCGTATTCCAGCACCAGGCTGCCCGCCGCCAGAATGACGATCGGCAGAAGCAGCGTGAACAGGTACGGTCGCGCCCGCTCCAGGGCGGTTCGGGGACCTCGTAATAACGTGGTTGGCCCGGGCATCGGCTAGTCCTACAATGCTACTTCGCCTTTTTGTCCGCCTGGTGGCCTTCCCAGGCCACCAGGAACAGGCA
>CAYVAM010000071.1:0-19055 GCA_964449275.1 uncultured Anaerolineales bacterium | reverse complement strand
GAGCGGAGAAATCTCGTCGTCCGGACACGGATAACGGCGAGATTCCTCGACTCGCCCTCCTGCGGCGGGCAGGCTTCGCTTGCTCGGAATGACACGCTAAACACGTACCGAAAAGGCTTGACCGCGCCGAAGGGCTCGCCGACACTTGACCTGCCGTGACGGAGAACTCCGCACATCGAGGGCCGAAGCGCATCAGCCGCAGGGCCAGGATCGCCCTGATGGTCGCCGCGGGCGGCGTGGTGGCTGTGGCGATCCTTGCCCTCGTCTCCTTCAAGGGGACACCCGAGGTCTACCGCCGCACGGCGGACATGGGCCCCGACCCGGCGGCCGTCGCGCGGTTCAACGAGCACGTCATCAATCAGGTCGGAAACGTCCTGCTGGACAAGAGCGGCCGCACGCGGCTGGATCTTGTGGTGACCGAGGAGATGGTCAACGCGCGTATCGCGCGGTTCCTGGCCGACCTGGCCGCCTCAGGCAAGCCCGTCTCGCCGGTCCTTCGGCGGTTGCGGGTTGGCTTTGAGCCGACGGAACTCGTCCTCGCGACGGAGGTGGGCAGCGGCATGACGAGCGCCGTCGTTTCGCAGCACCTTCGTCTGTCGGCCGACACGGAGGGCAGGCTCTGTGTTGAGCCGGCCGGTACGGACGTCGGGTGGGCGCCGGTGCCGAAAGGCGCCCTCGATTACGTGCGGCGGGCGGTTGCGGCGGCCCTGGCTCGCCGCGAGGCCCGGGGCGCCGACGAGACAACCCTCCAACTCTGGCGCTCGATCCTCGACGGCCTGGACGGCAAGCCGATTCCGCTCGGCAAAGGGAAACGCCGCATCGTCCTCGAAAGCATCGAGTTGGAGCGCGGCGTCCTGCGGATGAAGGGTTACCGTAGCAAAGCGAAGAGGAAGTGAGTCTTAGAGCGTTTTAAGATTGGGTAGTGCGCGTCGGGCACGCTACTGGCCGTCCTCGTTTTCGTCGCCGGTGTGGGCCTTGACGCGGGCGACGGCCACGAGATGGTCGTCTTCGTTGAGCCGGATGATGCGGATGCCCTGTGTGGCGCGCCCGATGGGGCGGATGCTCTTGGCATCGACGCCGATCCGCATGATCTGGCCCGCCTGGGTGATGAGCATCAGGTCGTCGCCGTCGCGGACGGTCATCATCGCGACGACCTTGCCGTTGCGCTTCGTCGTCCTGATGTTGATGATGCCCTGTCCGCCGCGGCCCGTCGTCCGGTACTCGTCGAAGCCGGTCCGTTTGCCGTACCCATTTTCGCAGACCGTCAGGAGCGTTGCGTTCAGATTCACAAGCGCCATGCCGACGACGGCGTCGCCGTCGCCGAGTCGGATTCCGCGCACTCCCCTTGCGGCGCGGCCTATGCTGCGGACCTTGCTCTCGGGGAACCGTATGGCCTTGCCGTCTCGCGTGCCGAGGACGATTTCGTCGTCGCCGCTTGAGATGTCAACCTGAATGAGGTTGTCGTCGCGGTCGAGCCGGATGGCGATAATGCCGCCGCGCTTCGGGCGGCTGAAGGCCTTCAAGGCGGTCTTCTTGATCGTGCCCCCCTCCGTGACAAAGACGACCTGACGCTTCTCATCGAACTCACGCACCGGGATAAACCCGGCGACGGCCTCGTTCTGCCGCAGTTGCAGCACGTTGACGATGGCGCGGCCCTTTGCCTGGCGGGACATCTGCGGGATGTCGTAAACCTTCAGCCAATGACACTGTCCCAGATTTGTGAAGAAGAGGATGTAATCGTGGGTGGAGGCGACGAAGAGGTCCTCGATGAAGTCGCCTTCCTTCTTGGTGGAGCCGATGATGCCCTTGCCACCTCGTCCCTGCCGGCGATAACTCGTCACGGGCAGCCGTTTGATGTAGCCGGCGTGGCTGATGATGACGACGCAGTTTTCCTCGGCGATGAGGTCTTCGAGGTCGAACTCCTCGGCCTCGCCGACGATCTCGGTCCGTCGGTCGTCGCCGTACTTCTCTTTCATCTCGTGGAGGTCTTCGGCGATGATGTTCAGCACCAGCCGCTCGTCGCGCAGGATGCCCTCGTACTCCTCGACGAGTTCGCGGACCTTGACCCACTCGTCGCGGAGTTTCTCGACCTCCAGACCCGTCAACTGCTGCAGGCGCATCCCGAGGATGGCGTCGGCCTGGGTGCCCGACAGGTGCATGGCCTCTTTGGTGGCCGCCAGGAGCATCTTGTTCGCCCGGTCGGTCTGCTTGCCCGGAAGGTTGGTGATGCGGAACGTCCAGGCCTTTTTCATGAGCCGCTGCTTGGCGGTCGGCACGTCGGGGCTCTTGCGGATGATAGCGATGATCTCGTCGATGTTCGCCACGGCGTAGAGCAGGCCGAAGAGCACGTGTTCGCGCGCCCGGGCCTTCTTCAGAAGAAAGACCGTCCGTCGGCGGATGACCTCGATGCGGTGGTTCTTGTAGGCCACCAGCAGGTCCTTGAGGTTCATCGTTCGCGGGCGGCCCTTGTCGAGGGCAATGGTGATGATCGAAAAGGTCGTCTGCAACTGCGTGTGCTTGTAAAGTTGGTTGACGACGACGCGGTCGTCTTCGCCGCGCCTGAGTTCGATGACCAGCCGCATCCCCTCCCGGTCGGATTCGTCGCGGATGTCGGAGATGCCGGTGATCGTGCCGCGCTTGACACAGTCGGCGATGCGTTCGATGATGCGCGTCTTGATCTGGCCGTAGGGGATCTCCGTGACGACGATCTGCGACTTCCCGCCGCGCGTCTCCTCGCCGTGGGCGCGGGCACGGACGGTGATGGCGCCGCGACCGGTGCGGTACCCGTCCTCGATGCCTTTGCGTCCGCAGATGAGTCCGCCGGTGGGGAAGTCGGGTCCCTGGACGATCTTCATCAGGTCCTGGAGGTTGATGTTGGGGTTATCGACGAGGGCGATGGCGGCGTCGCAGATCTCGCCGAGGTTGTGCGGCGGGATGCTGGTGGCCATGCCGACGGCGATGCCGCTCGATCCGTTGCACAGCAGGTTGGGGAACTTGCCCGGCAGGACGGTCGGCTCCTGGCGCGTCTCGTCGTAGTTGGGCTGGAAATCGACGGTGTCCTTTTCGATGTCCTCGATCATCTCGGTGGACATCTGCGTCAGCCGCGCCTCGGTGTATCGCATGGCGGCGGGGGGATCGCCGTCGATGGAGCCGAAATTGCCCTGGCCTTCAATCAGCGGGGAACGCATGGAGAACAACTGAGCCATGCGGACCAGGGTGGGGTAGACGACGGCTTCGCCGTGCGGGTGGTAGTTGCCGGACGTGTCGCCTGCGATCTTGGCGCACTTGCGGAACCGGCTGCGCGGGCCGAGGCCGAGGTCGTTCATCGCCACGAGGATTCGCCGCTGGCTGGGCTTCAGGCCGTCTCGGGCGTCGGGCAGTGCGCGGCTGACGATGACGCTCATGGCGTAAGTCAGATAGGCGTCCTTCATCTCCTCTTCGATGAAGAGTTCCTGGATGTTCTCCTGCTCGTTGAGTTGACTCACTGAGGGAGTTCCTCCGGTCGAGCGATGCTGCCGCAAGTCCTTTTTTCAGCGGCACTTACGAAAAAACGCCCATGCCCGTTCCCGACCTCGCAATGGTAACGCAACGCGGTCGATTTGACAACGAAAATCGCCCCCCGAAAAGGGCAAAAAAACAGACGGTTCTCGCCCCGGGCGCGGACGACGTAACTAGCCGCGCAGCGTCAGCGAGCGGATGTTGACCCCGAGGCCGAGGGTCCCTAACATAGGCGCCATGAAGATCGCACTGGCGCAACTGAACCCGACGGTCGGCGACATCGACGGCAACGCCCGCCGCATCCTCGACGCCTACGCGCGGGCCGCTCGCGCCGGCGCCGACGCGGTCGTCACGCCGGAACTGTCGCTCGTGGGCTATCCGCCGAGGGACCTGCTTCTGAAACCGCGGTTCATCGCCGACAACCTGGCCGCCCTTGAGCGGTTGGCGGGTGAGGTCGGGCCGACCGCGCTTCTGGTCGGCTACGTGGACCGGACCGGTCGCGAGCGCGGCCTGCCGCTCTACAACGCCGCCGCCCTGATGGCCGACGGCCGCGTCCTCGCCCGCACGTACAAGAGGCTCCTGCCGACCTACGACGTGTTCGACGAGATGCGGTACTTCGAGCCCGGCGACGAGCCGGCCGTCGTCGAGTGGGGCGGGTCGAAGTTGGGCCTGTCGGTTTGCGAGGACATCTGGACGCAGGATTCCGCCGGCCTCTCCGCGCGGCTGTATCACGGCAACCCCATGGCCGACCTTGTGGAAGCGGGGGCCGATGTTCTCATCAACATGTCCGCCTCGCCGTTCGTCACGGGCAAGTTCGCCCAGCGGGCCGCACTCGTCCGGGCCCAGGCCCTGCGGTACGGGAGGCCGGTCGTGTACGTCAACCAGGTGGGCGGCAACGACGAGTTGATCTTCGACGGCGCCAGTTTCGCCGTCAGCGCCGCCGGCGAGGTGGTGGCGCAACTGAAGGCCTTCGAGGAGGACCTCGCTCTGGCGGACCTGGCGGACGGCGGGCCGCGCGCCGAGATGGCCGAACTGCCGGCCGACGTCGAAGCCCTGCGGACGGCTCTCGCTCTCGGCCTGCGCGATTACATGCGCAAGACCGGCTTCAAAGATGCCGTGGTAGGCCTTTCGGGCGGCATCGATTCGAGCCTTGTGGCCTATCTTGCCGCGGAGGCGGCCGGCGCGGAGCACGTGCTCGGCGTCGCCATGCCCAGCCGCTACTCCAGCAACCACAGCATCGAGGACGCCCGCGCGATCGCCTCCGGTCTGGGCGCCCGCTTCCTCACGATCCCCATCGACGGACCGCACACGGCCTTCGAAGACGTTCTGGCCGAGGCCTTCGCCGGCCGCGAGCCCGACGTCACGGAAGAGAACCTCCAGGCCCGCGTGCGCGGCACGATCCTGATGGGCCTGTCGAACAAGTTCGGGTACCTGGTCCTGGCAACCGGCAACAAGAGCGAGGTCAGCGTCGGCTACTGCACGCTGTACGGCGACATGGTGGGCGGCCTGGCCGTCATCGGCGACGTGCCCAAGACGCTCGTCTACGCCCTGTGCCGGCACATCAACGAGACGGATCCGCGGTCGCCGATCCCGGAGCGCGTCCTCACGAAAGCGCCGTCGGCCGAACTGCGGCCGGGCCAGAAAGACGAGGACTCCCTGCCGCCGTACGACGTCCTGGATCCCATCCTCGATCTGTACGTCCGCGACGAACGGTCGTATGACGAGATCGTGGCGGCGGGGTTCGATCCGGCGACCGTCTCCCGGGTCATCCACCTGGTGGACCGCAACGAGTACAAGCGGAAGCAGGCGGCGCCCGTGCTCAAGGTCACCAGCCGCGCCTTCGGCTTCGGCCGCCGCATGCCCATCGCCCAACGCTACGAGCCGAAGAATCGCCACTAGCGCGGCGGGCGCGGAGACCCGCCGCCCACGGGAATCGGACGCTTGCGGATGGCAGATCCCGAAACGGCATCCAGCCCCCACACCGCTTTCTGGCACCAGATGAAGGCTTCCCTGCCGCGCAACGTCATCGTCCTGGGCATCGTCTCGTTCCTGACGGACGCCTCCAGCGAGATGATCGTGTGGACGGTGCCGTTTTACATCGCCCTGCTGGGCGGCGGGGCCGTGTGGGTCGGCATCGTCGAGGGCCTGAGGGAGAGCCTGTCGAGCCTGCTGAAACTGGCGAGCGGGTGGTTCTCCGACCGTGTCGGCAGGCGCAAAACGCTTGTCGCCGTCGGCTACGCCGTCTCAACGGTCGCCAAGCCGATCCTGGCCCTGGCGGCCGCACCGTGGCACGTGCTGGGGCTCTTGGGCATCGAGCGGGTGGGCAAGGGCGTGCGGACGGCCCCGCGCGACGCCCTCATCGCCGGCGCCGTCAGTGAAGAGAACCGTGGCAAGGCGTTCTCGTTCCACCGCATGATGGACCACGGCGGTGCGGTGCTCGGCCTGCTGGTCGGCACGGTGCTGGTGGCGTACCTCTTCGAGCGTTTCCAGGCAGCCGGTGACCGTCAGCCGATTGACGTTTTCCGGTTCATGTACCTGGTGGCGGCGATTCCGGCGGCGCTGGCGGTGGTGGCGGTCATCGCGAGTGTCCGCGAGAGGGCCGGCGAGGGGAAGCAAGGCGTCGCCCTCGGCCTGAAGGGCGGCTACGACCGCCGGTTCTGGGTCTTCCTTGCGGCGCTGCTCGTTTTCGCCCTCGGCAATTCGTCCGACATGTTCCTGTTGGTCCGGGCGGGCGAAATCCTGGGGTATAACGTCGTCCTGTCGGAGGCCGAGCGTGCCCGGATGGCAGCCAGTTGGTCGTTCCCCTGGCAACTGCCGCTCATGTTCCTCGTGCTGTCTCTGGCGAAGATGATCTTCAGCCTGCCGGGCGGCATCGTGGCCGACCGGATAGGCCGCGCGAAGACCCTTGCCATCGGGTGGGCCATCTACGCCGCCGTGTACGTCCTCTTCGGTTTCGCAACCGACGCCTGGCAGGCGTGGACGCTGTTCGTCGCGTACGGCGTGTTCTACGGTTTCACGGAAGGCGTTGAGAAGGCGGTGGTGGCGGACTTGGCGCGACCGGAGGTTCGCGGGGCGGCGTACGGTCTGTACGCCTTCGCGGACGGCATCGCGAAACTGCCGGCCAGTTTGCTCCTCGGGCTCCTGTACCAGTATTTCGGGCCGGCCGTCGCCTTCGGTGTCGGCGGCGCGTGCGCGGGCCTGGCGTCTCTGATGCTGATCGTGCTGCTCGGAGCCGGCCCGAAGCGCGCAACGCGCGGGGCCTAGATGAGAGCCCCCTTCTCGTTAGCGCCGATTCTTTTTCTAGGTTCCGTTCGCTCTTCGCGGTATAATGGATGGGCCTGAGGTTCCGGAGGCGCACCATGATCCAGTGCAAGGACTGCGAACTCGGCGAGGTGGACGACAAGGGCAACGTCCAACTGAAGTGCAACCCGTTCACCAACATCAAGGAACCGGAGTGCCTGCTGAAGTGGCAACTGCTGCGGCTGGACCTGATGACGCGGGCCTACATGGCGACCATCGCCGAGTATAAGAAGATCGCCCCGATTCAGGAAAAACTCTATCGCCGCATGAGCCGCGAGATGGACGAGATGGACGACGCCGATAGTTGGAAACACGACGAGGATGACGACGAGGACGAATCCCCGCCGCTTGACGACAGGCTCTGAGAGCCAAAGGAGACGAGTATGTGCGAGGAATGTGGTTGCCAGAAACCGACTGAGCCGGTCGAGAAGCCCGAAGAGTGCACGCCCGAGCAGATCGAGGAGTGCCACGGCGACGTCAAAGGGCATCCGTGCTGCGACGAGTAGGCTGAAGCGCGGTTGCAGTGCCAAAAGAGCGCGGTGGGTCAGGAGACCCACCGCGCTTTCTTGCGCAACGCTTTCTCGCGGCTACACTTTCTTGCGGCAACGCTTTCTCGCGGCACCGCTTTCTGCGGCTACGTTCGCACACAGCGCGTCTCGTGCGCCGTGACTGCTCATCTGACGGGTGCCACTGGCTGCTTGCCAGCCAGTGCTTATTCGGTTTCGCGGCACACTGGCGGTCAAGCCGCCAGTGGCACCCGGCTGTTATGCATCAGATGACGCGTAACGGAACACTATTCGATGGCCTGGATATCGGCGGTGCCGCGGATGACCTCCGGCTCGTCGGTCCGCTGCCAGATCATGCGCTTGACGAGTTTCATCAGTTCCGCGAGGTTCACCGCCTTCTTGGCCTTCTCGATGCGCTGCTTCCCGGCGAGTTTCTCGGCCCACGCCAGGACGATGTCGGCCCCCGAGGCGGGACGAATGACGCCCCACCGCGTCACCGGCTCGGCGGGCACCTTCTCGCCGGCCCGGGTCAGGTCGGCGGCAAGGCCGGCGCCGCTGCCGGCGGCGGTGTCGATGGTCTTCTTCACGCCCGAGGGCGTCGTGCCGACGATGAGCCAGTCCTTCGTCACGGCCACCGTCAGGCCGATGTCTTTGGCCCAATCGCCGAGGACTTTCTCGAGAACCTTCGGCGCCTCAATCACCAGCAGCGACGCGCCCGCGTACGCCTCTTCGCGCACGTTCACGTTGATGCGTTTCTCAGGATCCTGCTGGTTCTGGCTCAGGGCTCCCAGGATCATGGCCTTGGCGGCCAGACCGTTCTTGAACGCGTTGGCCACGGCCGCGCCGCCGGCCTTGAGACGCACGAGACCCACCAGGCCCGGCGCGGCGCCGTCATCGCCCTTGACGAGCGCCGCCGCAGCCTCCGGACCGAACCCGCCGACGATCGACTCCATCGAATGGCCCGGGAACCAGCCGCGAACGAACATCTGGGCCTTGCGGATCTTCTCCGGGCCGTCCGGCTGGTCCGCGACCTTGGCCTGCACTTTGTCCCAGATGGCTTTCGGGTAGAAGGACGACGCGACGGCGGCCACGGTGGTCGCCGGCAGGGCCTTCGGGCCGGTCAGGACGGTCGGACGGGTCAGACTGATGTCTTCGGGGCCGCTGACGATGCGCCACTCGAAATGGACGCGGCCCTTGCCCTCGGGGTACATGGCGACGGCGCCGGGGCTCTTGCGTGGCTTGGCCTCGGCCGCATACACCCTGGTTCGCCATCCGGTGGGCAGCCCCTCGGTGGCCTGGCGGAAGTCGCCTCCTGCGCCGAGCGAGCCGCTGCCGCCGACCACCACGTCGAGAACCTGTTCGAGTTCGTCTGCCCGGGTGCCGGAGATCATGAGCACGCCGCCCGCGAAGGCCATCCGGTCCACGCGTTTCTCCTTGACGACCTCCCAGATGGCGACGTCGCGGTATCGCGTGACTTCCTGGCCGCCGACGGCCTTCACGAGTTTCTCGGCCATCTCGTTGGTCGCCTCGGTCAGGATAACGCCGTAGGGCTTCTTCTGGCCCGAGGGCAAGAGGACCAGGGCGCTGCGGCCGCCAAGGTATGTCTTGAGGGCCTGATCCCGCTCCATTTCCAGTTCCGCAAGAAGCAGGTCGACCCGCTTCTGCGCTTCGGCGTAGCGCTCGCTGGCGCGCCACCGGTGGAATGCCTCGGTTTCCTCCAGGGCCGCCCAGAACTTCGATTCGAGCAGCGTCTGCCTGAGGCCCGCCGCATCGACCATTTCGATGAGGACCTTGGCGTCGGCGGGAACGAGGTTGCCCATCTCCACGGTTTCCGCCGCAACGCAGGCGGTCACCGTCCCCAAGAGTGCGACGGCTGTTACCAGTGTTCGGAGCGTTCTCATTCTAGTTCTCCTTTCTTTCCGGAGGATGGTTGGCGGATGCTGCCTGCCCGGCCGATTCGACGGACGCGAGCGCCCGCGGCGCTTCGAGGGCGTCCATGCCGATGGCCAGGGGATCTTCCAGGTCGGACCAGAACGCCGAGACCACGGCGTCCACCGGCGAGCCGTCTTCCTGGGCGGGCATGCCGGTGCTTGCGCTGGTTGCGGTCATTTCGGTCAGTGGCCCCAGCAGATAGGCGAAGATCTCGGTCGGGGGGATAGGCTCGCGCTGCTCGGGCCAGAGGACGACGACCGCCACGATGACGGCCGCCGCAGCCGCCAGCACACCCCACGAAAGGTGCAGGATGCGGGCGCGGGCGCGCGACGCATCGGCTCGCGCCGGGACGATCCGTTCCAGAAGCGCGGCACGCCGAGCGGGCCCGATCGTCGCGCCGTCTCCGAGCCGGTTGAACATCGGCTCGCGCAGGTCGTCGGCGGTCTGTTCGTGTTCACCGTTCATCTTGCTTCTCCGATCTGTGTGGGACCGAGCACGGGCCGGCTCCGAAGGAGCGTCTCCGCTCTCTGTCGCACGTGGTTTCGGCTTCGATGGAGCCAGGTCTTGACGGTTCCACTGGGCACGTCGAGGATGCGGCCGATGGCGTCGCACGACTCGTTCTGTGCGTAGAAGAGGAGGACGGCCGCGCGCGGCTGCGGCTCCAGTTCCTGGATTGCGGCCCAGACGGCCGCAAGGCGCCGCCGGTCGTCTTCGGCGTCGGCCACGGTCTGCCACGGTTCGACCGCTGCGGATGTGAGCGTTTCGGCGACCTGGGCCGTAGGTCGGTCGCGCCGCCAGCGCTCCAGGACGAGGTTGGTGGCGGTGCGCGCAAGGTACCCCTCGAATCGGCCCGTCGGCTCCAGGTGCTCGAGGGCTGCGAAGACGCGCGTGTAGGTTTCCTGCACCACATCATCGGCATCGTCCTCCCGGCGGGTCAGCCGCATGGCCAGGCGCCAGAGACCGTCGAGTGTAGCCTCCACAAGGTCGCGGCGGGCATTCACATCGCCTCCAGCAGCCCGTCTCACGATGTCCCAAGCGAGGGCTTGCGCCATAGTCGGCCTTTCGGACCGCCTGGATTCCTCGCCTATTCTAATGCGCCGGCGGCGAGGTGGTTTCAAAGTATTGCGCGGAAACGGATCGAAGTGCAGGAGGTGCAAGATGGGACTTCGTAAGATTCTATGCGGGCCTTACCGGTATGCGTCCTTGCGGTGGGCCACCGTCACCACTTCGACAGCCTGAGCCTTGTCGTCGATCAAGTAGAGGACGCGGTAGTCGCCGACTCGCAGGCGATAGGCGTCGGTTCCCTGGAGTTTCTTGCATCCACGCCGGCGGGGCTGGGACTCAAGTGACAGGAGTGCCTTGATGACCCGTTTCGTCACCTGTGCCGGCAGGCGGTCAAGTTCCTTCTCGGCCGACGCTTTGAGGCGCACTTCATACGTGCGGGCTGGGCTCACGGGCCCTTCTCCGCCAGGTACTCGCGCAGAGGACGAGATGGTTCATCGCGGCGCTGGGTCACGAGGGCCAAGTCGTGAAGGTCCTCGCGCAAATCGGGGTCACTGGCCAAACGCGCGAGAACCGCCTGGCGCTCCTTTCTCGAGAGCGCCCGGAAGGCCGTCAGGAAGACCTCTGCCGTTGCCTCCGTTGGGCTCATGAGTATTTCTCCTTGCACCGGCCAAACGCATTATCCCTCCAACCCCGGCGTTTGTCAAATGCTGCCGCTTCGGGAATGTGGAACACCTACTGATTCCGGTAAAACTAATGTCCGGACCGAATGAGCCCAAACGGGCCATTCTCGGCCCTTTCCGACGTGCCGGCGGCGGACATTACTTTCAACGTACCTGTTTAGCGTGCTCTCGAAGCGATGTCATTTCGACCGAGCCCTCGCTAAAGGTGAGGGCGAGCGGAGAAATCTCGTCGTCCGGACACGGATAACGGCGAGATTCCTCGACTCGCTTCGCTCGCTCGGAATGACACGCTAAACACGTACGCAAAAAGAAATAAGCGGGCGATCAGACGCGGGCAAGGTACGCCGCAGGTTGAGACGCATCCCGTCGCCCGGGCCAACGCCGCGGCGCAAAGCAGCGGGACACAGCCTCAGAGCCGTGCCCCGCGAGACGTCTTCCACCGGGCGACGTTCTATGGCTTCCTCTCAACGATAGGCAAGAGGACCGTGAAGGTCGAGCCCTCGCCCGGCGTTGATTCCACGTGAATCTCTCCACCCGCCTGCCGCACAAGGTCGCGCGAAACCGGCAGCCCCAGGCCCGTACCCCGATCCATGCTGGCGTCGCCGTCCGGCCGCTGCCGCATGCTGACGAACGGGTCGAAGATCTGGTCCAGATGCTCGTTCGGAATGCCGCAGCCCGTGTCCTGAACCGAGAAGGCGACGTACCCTTTGGTCTCGGCCGGCCGGACGGCTACGGTCAGCCGGCCGCCGCCCGGGTCCATGGCGTTGCGCGCGTTCAGGATCAGGTTCAGGAACACCTGATCCATCCGCACGGGCACCACGCGGACACGGGCGTCGCTGTTGTAGTCGCGGTCGAGTTGGATGTGGCACTTGGGCAACGACCATGCGATGAGATCGACGGCGCGGTCCAGGAGTTTATCGGCGCGGATGAGTTTGCTCTTCATCTGGCGGCCCTTCGCGTACGAGAGCAGCCCCTTGACGACGCCGGCGCCCCGTTGGCAGGAGACCACCGCCGTGTGGAGGGCCTTGTCCGCCAGTTCGGGGTCATCCTCGCTGATGGCCCACTCGGCGCGCCCCATGATGATCATCAGGATGTTCTTGAACTCGTGGGCCATCTGGGCGGCGATCTGGCCGATCGTGGTCAGACGCTGGGCGCCGATGAGCGATTGTTCCATCCGGGCCGCATGCTCGGTCGCCAGCGTCAGTTCCTCCTTGAGCGTGTTGGTCTGGGTGCGGCTGCCGTTGAGCGTGTCTTCCAGGTGCGCCGCCTGCCGATGTGCCTCCTCCAACTCCTGGGTGAGGCTGGCAATCTCGGCCCCGCGTTCCTCCAGCGTCTGCTCGAGGCCCCTCTGGCGCCGGCGCGCCTCTTCGAGTTCCTGCCTGAGTGCATCGGTTGCGACTGCGGTAGTGCTCACGGCTTGCCTCCCCGGCGAAGTGCCCGGCAACGATACTCGCAATAGGTTTTATCGGCTCTGGGTGGGGGGCACTTGACAGGAATTCTCAGGCCTGCCGCAGCGCCGCGAGGTACGGCAAATTGCGGTACAGACCGTTGTGATCCAGGCCGTAACCGATGACGAATCGGTCCTCGATGTTGCGGGCCTTACGCTGCAAGGGCGCTTTTGCAAGGGCGCTTTTAGCCGCGACCTGTAGGTGAGCGCGCCCAAAATGCCTCAATCCGGTATCGGGTGCGAGCGGCAGAACTCGAGCACGTCGCTCCGCAGCCTCTCGGCCGCTGCCGCCGGGTCCTCGGCCTTCAGCACCTGATCGGTCCACCGCGCCACCTGCCGCACCCCGTCTTCGCCGACGCCGCGCGTCGTCATCGACGGCGTACCGATGCGGATGCCGGACGGATCGGTCGGCGGCCGCTTGTCGAACGGAATCACGTTCTTGTTCAGGACGATCCCCGCCGCGCCGAGCCACTGCTGCGCCTGCCCGCCCGTCAGGCCGAGCGGCGTCAGGTCCACCAGAAACAGGTGCGTGTCCGTCCCGCCCGAAACGAGCCGGTACCCCAGCGACACCATCTCGTCGGCCATGGCCCGGGCATTGGCAACGATCCGGGCCTGGTAAGCCTTGAAGTCATCGGTCATTGCCAGAGCGAACGCAGCGGCCTTGCCGGCGATGACGTGCATGAGCGGCCCGCCCTGAAGGCCCGGGAAGACCGTGTGGTCGATCACCTCGGCGTACTCCTGTTTGCAGATGACGAACCCGCCGCGCGGACCGCGCAGGGTCTTGTGGGTGGTCCCCGTCACGAAGTCCGACACGGGCACCGGATCGGGATGCACCCCGCCCGCCACGAGCCCCGCGAAGTGGGCCATGTCGATCATCAGCCGCGCACCGACGTCCCCTGCAATCTGGGCCAACCGCGCCGCCTCGATCCACCGCGGGTACGAACTCGCGCCGCCGATGATCAGCGCGGGCTTCACCTTCCGGGCCTGTTCGGCCACAGTGTCGTAGTCTATCTGCTCCGTTTCGGCGCTCACGCCGTAATGCGCGATGTGAAAGAGGCGTCCGCTGAAGTTCGCCTTCTTCCCGTGCGTCAGGTGTCCGCCGTGTGCGAGGTCCATCGAGAGGATCGTCGCGCCGGGTTCGAGCACCGCGAAGTAGGCGGCCATGTTGGCCTGGCTGCCGCTGTGCGGCTGGACGTTGATGTGGTCGCAGCCGAACAGTTGTTTCCCGCGGTCGATCGCAAGTTGCTCCACCGCGTCGATGACGCTGCATCCGCCGTACCAGCGGTCGCCGGGGTACCCCTCGGCGTACTTGTCGGTCAGGATGCTGCCGACCGCCTCGCGGACGCTCTTCGGGCAGAGGTTCTCGCTGGCGATGAGGTCAAGGGTTTCCTGCCGGCGCTGCCGCTCGGAGGCGAGCAGATCGGCCAGCCGAGGGTCATCCTGCTTCAGGGCGTCGAAGTTCATCCGTTCCTTTTCTGTTGCCGTCGTCCGGCGGTTCCTGGGGCCGCTTGAGTCTCATGCCACGCCGCTCGACCTGCGCGCGGCTTACCATACAATGAACGAGTCGAAGCATTCCTTGAAGGCCGGCTCGGCTGCACCCACGTCGCTCTCGGGCGCGGTGGCCAGAAGAGCGTAGGCCCGCGCCTCGGTCACCGTGAGAAGCAGTTGCTGGACGAGCGGGTCAAGACCCCGTTCGCTCTTGAGCGTCAGGGACAGGGCCTCTCGTCCGTCGGCCAGTGTTGCGGCCCTGCGCCCGACGACTTCGAGGTCCGCTTGGAGTTCCTTGCTGCTTTCGATCGCCTTGTCGGCCCACCCGTCGAGCGTCGCACCGTCGCGGTCCACCACGACCACGTGGACGACGGGGCGCGACCGTCTCGGGCGCGAGCCGCCGTCGCTCGCTCCACCCTCGCCCCTCGCGGCGGGAGGCCGGCGAACGATCTCGAGCACCACGTCGCCCGCCACGTCGTTCCACGTCCAACCGTCGGGCACGTCGATGGCAAAGCCGAGCGCAGGCCGCACGACGTCCCGGCCGCGAGCCGCTTCCGGCGGTTCGCCGGTGCAGCCGGCCGCCGCGGCCAGGGCCGCGCACGCCAGCATCGCCACGGGCCGGGACGCGCGCATCTACGTGGCCTCCGATCGGGCGGTGGCGCGGCGGTGCAGTTCCGCCTCGATGAACGCTTCCAGATCGCCGTCGAGCACGTCCTGGACCTTGCCCGTCTCGCGCTGGGTCCGGTGGTCCTTGACCATGGTGTACGGCTGGAGGACGTAGGATCGGATCTGGTTGCCCCAGGCGATCTCGCCCTTCTGTCCGTAGAGTTTCGCGATCTCCTTGTCGCGCTCCTGTTCTTCGAGGCGCTTCAGCCGCGCCAGCAGGATTTCCATGGCGACGCGGCGGTTCTGGTGCTGCGACCGCTCGTTCTGGCACTGGACGACGATGCCGGTCGGGGTGTGCGTGATCCGGACGGCGGAACTCGTCTTGTTGACGTGCTGGCCGCCCGCGCCGCCCGCGCGGAAAAAATCGACCCGCAGGTCCTTCTCGTCGACCTCTATCTCGGCGGCGTCCTCGATCTCGGGCAGCACGTCCACGCTGGCGAACGACGTGTGCCGCCGCGACGCCGCATCGAACGGGCTGATCCGCACCAGACGGTGGACGCCCACCTCGGCCGAGAGGTACCCGTACGCGCAGGAGCCCGTGACGCGGACCGTCACGCTCCGCAGGCCGGCCTCCTCGCCCTCGACGCTGTCCACGATGTCCATCTTCCAGCCGCGCCGCTCGGCGTAACGAATGTACATGCGAAGGAGCATCGACGCCCAGTCGCACGATTCCGTGCCGCCCGCGCCCGCGTGGATCGCGAGATAACAGTTCTTCGGATCGTCCGGTCGGGACAGGAGGGCGAGGAACTCGAGCCCGTCGAGGCGTTTCCCGGCCTCTGCCAAGTCGTCCGCCAAGCCGTCGAGGGCCGACGCGTCGCCTTCCTCTGCGGCCAGTTCCGAGAGCACCCGCGCGTCTTCGAGCACCTGCTCGATGGCGGTTGCCGGTTCGACGATCCCCTTGAGGCCCTTGAGTTCCCGGACCGTTCGCTGGGCGGTTTCCTGGTTGTCCCAGAACCCCGGCGCCGCCATCCGCTTCTCGATACGGGCCAGATCCTTTTGCTTACCGGCGACGTCAAAGAGAGTCCCGGAGCGCCTGAAGACGCTCGCTGAGGGCCTCCAACTTGTCGTTCAGTTCGCTGTCCATCGCGCAAGTCTCACCCCTGCGGCCATCGTGCGGCGGCCGGAACGGTGATTATAGGGTGCGTCGGGCGGGTGTCAACCAGCCCCCGATGGATAGTGTTTCCCTTCGCGAGTCAGAGCCCGGGGTTCGACGCGTCCGGGACGCACGTTCAGCCGCAACAGCCCACCCGCCCGAGGAAATGCCTGGGCTACCGAACACCCCACGAGGTGCTGCGAGAATGAATCTCACCCCTGTTGCGTTTCAGAGTTGAATCCGCGGTGCGATGGGCAGGCCGGCTCCGCCAACGACTCGCTCACCGGCGTGGGTTCCCCTCCCACAAGTCGGCAATCAACGCATACCCCGCGGCGTCCTGGTCCTTCAGTTCGCAGCGGATGAACGGGTAGTGATCATTGACCAGGAAGTAACTCTCCATCAACTCGGCAAAGTATTCCTTCTCGCCGCCCAAGGCGGGATGCGGCACACGCCGGCCGTCGAACCGCAGCACCGATTTGTACTTGCCGTCTTTCCTGGCCTGTTGGTACGCGGTCTGGATCTTCTTGCCCAGTTCGGAATCCTTCTTCGCGGCGTGACGGTCGTAGTAGGCCAGGGCCAGTTCGTGCAACAGGTCGGATTGTTGGAGCAGAGCCCATTTCATCATGCGCTGCGGATCGCGGATCTCCACGGCCCGAAACTTATCGGGATTCAATCCTTCGCTGCGCCATTGCCCGCGACTGCCGCAATACCGGATGTACGGCCCCGCCCGGCCGATTTCCAGCCAGATCGGCACCTGGTGCAACTGCTTCCGGCCCTGCTCGGAAATGAAGTGATCGATCATGTGCAACTTGTAGGTCAGGAGCGTCACCATGGCCCGGCCGAGCCCCGGCTGATTCACCAATTGAGGGCTGACATAAACGGTCCAGCCGCCGATGTGGCGCTTGTCGTATCGGTCGGTGGGGGTATGTTTCGTTGTGGCCCCAGAACCACTGGCTCGCGCCGGGCGGCCGGTCCCCTGCCGCACCTGCTGCTGGTAGGCCGCAAGGTCTTTTTCCAACTGCACCACTTGCTCCGGGTTCACGCCCCAATAGCGTTCGAGGAACCGGGCCATCTGCGGATCATGTTCTCGCAGTTCAGCCCGGACGAACGGATAAATATCATTGACGGCAAAATAGGCTTCCGTGCTTTCCGCCCAGTATTCCATGCGGTTGGTGCGGCCGTAATGAGAACCGATCCGGCCGTTCCATATCTTCACCTTCTCATACTTTCCCTCTTTCATCATGCGCTGGTAATTGGCCTGGCATTCATCGTTGCCGTAGGTGCGGCCCTTGCCGATGAAATGAAAGTCATAGCCGTGCGACAACTCGTGAAACACGACAAACGGATGGCGGTAACTGTCTCCCAAGTGCGTTTTGGCGCTCAGCGACATCATGGATTGCGGGTCCCCTGGGATCTTGTATCCGCGGCCGAGCAGCCAGCCCCGGTCGGGATGATAAGACAGGCCAACCGGCTCCTTGTATTCGATCCAGACGGCGTTGTTTTCCTGCATGTTGCTCACCGCCGCAGCCGGAGCGGCCAGTTTGACCTGGTAGAGTTCCCACCGCAGATGCTCCAACGTTTTGGCCAACTGCTCGGGATGCTGCTTGCGCACGTCGCGGTTGATGTAAACGGTCCAGCCTTCCACGTTGCGGATTTCAAAGCGGTCTTCGGTAATCAGCGGCTCGGCCGATTGCTCGGCAGGCCGATCCCCGGCCGCGGCCTGCGAGGCCAGCAGACAAACCATCAGGCACAGAGGGCGAGTTGCAATCACGGCACGTTCTCCTGACAAGGGATAGACACACCACCGCCAACCATACCGCCGCCTGCACGAAAGTTCAAGATGCTCCTCTCACGTGCAGTCGCGCCCCGCGGATACGCCGGTTGGGAGGCGCCTGCGACCGTGGGGGAGCAACGGTTCTGAAAACCGTGGGTCTGCGGCCGGAATCGTGTGATGGAAGTGCTTTGTGGAAGGGCCTTTACAAAAGGCCTTGACCGCGCCGCCATAGGCGGGTACAAGTTTATGGGCCGGCAGGCGGTTGTCGTCGCGGTTGTCCGCCGTATTGTGAGGCCCTGCCGTAAGTTCTTTTGTACCTGTTTAGCGTGCTCTCGAAGCGATGTCATTTCGACCGAGCCCTCGCCAAAGGCGAGGCGAGCGGAGAAATCTCGTCGTCCGGACACGGATAACGGCGAGATTCCTCGACTCGCTTCGCTCGCTCGGAATGACACGCTAAACACGTACGTTCTTTTCATAGAGCAACTTGCGCCCGTAGCTCAAATGGATAGAGCATCGGTCTACGGAACCGAGGGTTGGGGGTTCGAATCCCTCCGGGCGTACCATGTATTCCAGCCTCTCCTCACTGGTGAGGTCGCGTACGCCCCCTCTTCGAGGTTTGTCTCGGGGCGCCCCTCGGGGGCGTTAAGGCGACCGCGCGTGTCATCGTCGTCGAATCGGCCGACGGCGCGGGTTCCCAGGCCGAGCACGATCCGCACGATCGCCGTGTCCCCCATGCAAGGGGAAAGCATGGGTACCGTTCGCCGGTTTCCCGAATTGAGCGCCCCGGGGCTCAAGGATTGTCTTGCCACGGGCCGGGAGAGAGGATAACATGGTCATTGAGGTCCCCGGCGGCTCTGCGTAAGAGTTTCTGCGGGGGAATGCAGGTCACCATTTCGGCGGCCGCGCGAGGGGACGTGGTCGCCAGCATCTGCACTGAGAAAACGCCAAGCGGCCGGGTGCCAGGCGCATGCGGTGTGCGCCTGCTTGGGGTTTGGTCCGCGCGCCCGCGGGCCGGCCATCCGGGACGTCTTCACTGGGTATTGGAACATCGGAAAGGGGTAATCCAATGAAACGCATTGTGTCAGTCTTGGTTTGTGCGGTGGTGGCGTTGGGCGCGGCCGTGGCGGGTTCGGCGGAAGCAGCCGACTGGACGATCACGACCATCACGAACAATACGTACAACGACACCGAGCCACGCGTATCGGACTCATACGTCGTGTGGCAGGGATTCGTAGGCGACAACGACGCCGAAGTCATGTTTTACGACATCGATGCGGGGGGCATCACCCAGGTCACAGACAACGTCTGGCAGGACTATGAGCCGAGGGCATCAGGATCACATGTCGTCTGGTATGGGTTTCAGCCCGGCAAGATCTACGCGTGGCCGGTCGGAGCCTCGGCCGGCCCCGGAGTCGTGCACACACCGATCTCCGACAGTGACTACGACAACAACATGCCGCGCATCTCCGGCCCGTACGTCGTCTGGCAGGGGCGGACCGGTTCGAGCGGGAACTACCAGTACGACCTGTTCGTCTGCAACCTCGACACCGAGGAAGTCGCCCACCTTGACCTGAATTCGTCCGGCAACCTGTTTCCCAACATCTCGGGCAACACGGTCGTCTACCAGACAGGCGCCGCGGGCGCGACCGAAGTCTACCTCTACGAC
>CAYVAM010000070.1:0-19096 GCA_964449275.1 uncultured Anaerolineales bacterium | reverse complement strand
GATGGTCGTCTTTTTCGACGCCGTAGGCCGCCTCGGCGTTGATGAGCACGCTGTCGGCCGCACCGACGGTGCCGGCTGAGCCGATGACCGTCAGACTGCCGGGGCTGGCGCCCAGAGTCAGGCTGACGTCGGCGCTGACGCCGCCGTCCAGCCGCAGCGTGCCGTTGCCCGCCTTCGTCAGCATCCGCGGCGTGCCGGGGGTGTCCGAAGTAACCTGTCCGGCGAGGGCGGCGGTCGTGTCTTCGCCAACCGTCCACGTGCGGTCGGCGGCCAACGCCAAGGCAGCGGCATTGCTGAAGGTGACCGCGCCGCCGCCGTCAAACGTGATGTTGTCGTCTTCGGTCAGTGCGCCCGTCACGTCGGTGTTGCCTGCGGCCCGGACCGTGCCGCCGCTGAACTTCATCGGGGCGTTCACCGTGGCCGCACGCACGTCAACCACGGCGTACCTGACGTCGATGCCGCCACTGGCGAAGCCGTCGGCCTCGGGCAGGATACGCAGTTCGCAATTCGGGCTGAAGCCAAAGTCGGCGCTGCCGAGGGCCGCCGGGTCCATGACGTACACCGTGCTCCCGCCGCCGATGTGGCTGTGGCCCGTGTACGTCGAGGGGCCCGTGATCCGGACGTCCTGGTTGAATGTGACGGCCACGGCGTTGAGCGCGGGCGTATCGTGCAGGACGCCGCCCGCAAGCGTGAGGATATTGTCACCGCCGGCGAATGTGACCGTGGTGGCCGTATCTGCAAGTGCAAGCGGCTGCGTGATGCCGGCGCGGTCGGTCGTGTCGGAGCCGATCTCGGTGTTGTCGCTGTGGAGCGTCAGGACGCCGGCGTAGTCTTCCTTGGCGATGTAGATGCGAGCCTGGCCGCCGCCCCAAAGGACGTCGCTGAGGTCGTTGTCATTGGCCATGGCGACGATCGCGCGGTCTTCGAGCGTGACCGCGCCGGGGTCGAAGGTCGGGTCGAGAAGCGTGAGCGTTCCGTCTGTGGCCACCGTGATCTTGCTCGGATCGATGCCGGTGGCGTCGGCCACGACGGTGTTGCCCGTGACCCTGAGTGCGCCGCTGATGCTCGAGCCGGCCTCGAGGCTGGAGTTGCCGGCGGCGACGACGCCGGCGCCGAGATCACCGACGAGGCGGTTGCGCATGCTGCCGCCGAGGGTAAGCGTGTAGCCCATGCCGCCGTCATCGACGTCGCCGATAAAGACGCGACTGACGCTGGAGTCGTTGAGGACCTCGGCGTCGCCCTGAAGATGGACGCCGGCGAGGTAGAGTCTGGAACTGTCGCCGGCGTAGGTTGTGAGTTCGGCCGTCGCGTTCGGCCCCATGGTCACGCTTCCGAATTTGACCATGCCCGGGGTGTAGCCCTCGTTGGTTGCCGCGTCGTCGTTCGTACGCGTTTGCAGTTGGGCGTCGGTGCCGGCGGCGCCGTCGTCGACGACCTCGATGTCGGCGTCGATGGTCTGGACGACCTCTTCGTACTTCGTGGCGATGAAGCCGCTGAGCAGGCGGTCGCTGGCGATCTCGATCCGCGTGGCCGCCTGGATGGCGGCGCCGCCTTCCGATGCAGCGCGGACCTCAAGGTCGCCGACGGCGGCGGCCGTCCACTCGATCGTGCCGGGACCCGGGTCGGTGTGGACCTGTATCGACCCGCTGCCTACGCCGGTGATTACGCCACCGCCGGCGAACTGGAAGCCCGGATCGATCTGCATGGTGTGGTCGCCGTCCCAGAGGATGCGGGCGCCGTCCACGGTGCCGTTGAAGCGAATCTCATGGTTGCCGATGGCGGTCAGGGTTTCGAGTCCGGCGCCGTCGTTGCCGCTCACGTTGCCGACGAAGATGACCTCGTCTTCGTCGTCGTTGATGACGGTGCCGGTTGCGGCATCGAGGAACAGGTCAACCGTCAGGTCGATGTCGCTGTGCTCTTCCAGTTCGACGGTGGCGCCGTCGTCGTGCAGGTGGACGTTGCTGAAACGGACGTGTCCGTTGCCGGGCGTGCCGCCGGCGCTGGGTCCGTCGAGGCGGGTTGCCAGGAGGGCGTGGACGGGGATGCCGAAGTCCACATAGGTTCCCGTCGCCAGGACGTCGATGCGTGCGCCGAACTCGTTGGTGGGCCCGTTTCCGCCGGCGTCGTCCTGGGCGTAGACCTCGATCTCCTGGTATCCGCCCAGTTGGAACGTGCCGCCGGTGACCATTTTGAGGGGGTCGCCGTCGGATCCGGCATAAACGCGGATGCGGGCGTCCCTGCCGTTGCCTCCGGGTCCCTGGTCGTTGGAGGAGTCGATGACGCCCTGGCCCGGGTCGTCGCGGACCTCGAGGTTGCCGTCCCTCAGTTGGAGGGTGTTGCCGGCGAGGTCGAAATCGTTCTCGTAGATGTTTGTGCCGGGATGGTTGGGGTCTTCGACGGCCAGGCTGGTGATGTTCCACGTGCTGTCTCCGCCGAGGTCGGCGTCGTCGAGAACGAGTGTGACGTCCTGGAGTGCGCCGATGAGTTTCCAGGTTCTGGCGCTCGTATCGTCGGGGTGGTGCTGCCAGGTCAGGGTGCCTCCGGCGGCGGAGACGTCGGCAAGCCAGATGCTGCCGCTCGCGCGGCTGCGGATGGTGGCGTTGCCTTCGAGGGCGAGATCGAAGATGCCTTGCGAATTATCCTCCTTCTCAAAGGTGAGTTGCGCGTCCTGCTCCAGAACGACGTTCGGGAAGTAGATGTGGCCGCCGTTGTCGCCGGTCCCGTTGTTCCGGAAGCCGAGCCATCCGCCGGTGTCGGAGACCCGGATGGTGGGAGCGTGTTCGGCGAACTTCGGGAGTTCATCGTCGGGCGTGCCCTGCGTATCGTCCGGGCCGTCGGCATCGTATTTGTCGACCCTGGCGGAGACCCAGCCCTGGTTGACGAGGCGGATGGTGGTCTCGGGGGTGAGCGACCCGGACCCGTCGCTTCCGAAATCGATCCACAGGTGGGCGTTGTTGTCCCAGTTATCGTTCCGGGCGCCGTTTGTGTTATCCACGGTGATGTCGGCGCCCGTGACGGGTCCGATGAGCCGGACGCGTCGGTTGCCGGCGACGGTGAGCATCTCCCTGCCGCCCGCGTCGTCGCCGTCGCCGGTGACGCTTCCGAGGTAGATGGCGTTGGCGTTGTCGTAGTTGAGGACGGTGCCGGTCGGTGCGTCGAGGAAGAGGTCCGCCGTCAGGGTAATGTTGTCGTACTCCTCAAGGATGACCACGGCGCCGTCCTCGGCCAGATGCACGTTGGAGAAGCGGACCTTGCCGTTGACGGCGTAGTCGGTGCCGGCGCGGTCGCTCTTCAGCCAGCCGTGGACCGGCTCGCCTGTCGGGTCGCGGGTGTAGGTGCCCTGGGCGAGGACGTTGACGCGCGTGCCCATGACGTTGACGACGGGGTCGCCCGACCCGCGGTCGTAGGCAAGGAGGACGATATCCTGGTAACCGGCGAGGTTGATGGTGCCGCCGGTCGGGCCGTTGCCGTCGGCGGACCCTTTCCACACGTCGACTTGGCCGTCGTCACCGGGAACGCCCAGGCCGCGGTCGCCGATGTTGTTGATGACGGCGCCGTCGCCGGCGCCGGGCGTGGTCTCGTCGGCCAGGACGGTGCTGCCTTCGATGTAGACCAGGCAGTTGCTGAGGTTCAGGGTAACGCCCGCGCCGACGGTTCCGTAGATGCTGCTTTCGATCCGGTCCACCCAGTCGTCGGCCGCATCGCCAAGGGTCAGGACGCGGCGCAGGCCGGCGGCGGAAGAGAGGTCCGTGAAGGCGAAGTCGTGGTCTTGTCCAACGCGTCCGGTTATCCGGGCGTCGCCCTCGAGGGTGACGCTCATGCGCGTCGCCTTGCGGTCTTGCATGTCCTGGGTCTGGACGTCGACGTCGGCGCCTTCCTCCAAAACGATGTCGTGGAAGCGGAACTGCTCGGTCGCACTGCTGCCGCCCTCCTCGTCGATGTAGAAGAGCGAGCGTCCGGCGCCGGCGCCGAGGAATGTGATGGTCTCGTTGATGTCGATGCCGGTGGCCTCGCGATGGTTTATCCAGTTCTCGAGCGAGCCGCCCCTCTCGACCTGGACGCCGGCGCCCAGTCCTCCGGCCTGCCAGGCGTCCTGGAGGGCCAACTCCTGGGAGACCTCGAGGGCGCCCCCGTCCTTGACGGTAATGAGACCGGTGATGGTGTAGGTGTCGCCGTCGGCGTCGGCCAGGTCGAGGGTCCCGGATTCGACCGTCAGGTTGCGCATCTCGTTGGCGGCGCCGAACAACTGGACCTCGCCGGTCTGGGGGACGGCGACGCGGGCGGCCCTGGCTTCATCGTTCCCGGCGCCGGCGGGCAGGTACACGTCGGCGCCCGGCGGGTCGCCGACCTGGACGTTGACGCCGGCCAGGTTGAGGTCCATGTTGACGGAGAACGTCCGTTCGTCGGGCGCGGAGAGGATAACGGTTTCGGTGCCGTCCTTCGCCATGTCGGCATTCGGCAGAATACCGGCGGCGCCGGTGAGCGTGCGGTCGGCATCGAGGGCCTGCTGCGTCAGGCGTGCCCCATCGCCCAGGTACAGGCCCTGGTCGAACGAGCCGTCGCCGCCGATGAGCACCACGTCAATCAACTTGTCGGTGGGCAGGTTCTCGGTGGTCCAGTCAACCTTGGCATCGGCGATCAGCATAGAACCGTCGTGCCAGGTGATGGTGGCGCCGGTCAGGGAACCGGGTACCCGGAACAAGGCCGCCCCGCCGTCCAGTATCTCGACCGTACCGGTGGTGGGCCCGCCGGTGTCCATGTCGTAGGTTCCGAACGGGCCGACGTTGAGCGTGCCGGCGGCCTGGACGGCGTCCAGCGCGGTCGTCCTGACCACGCCGTTCTCGACGGTGAACGTTATGCCGGCCGGGACGGCGCCGGCGGCGTCCAGGCTCAAGAGGAGGTTGCCCGTTGTGCCGGGATCCTGGCCCGACGGTGGCGTGCCCGACACGACGAACGTGTCGGCCGTGGACGCGGCGTTCAGCCAGCCGCTCCCCAGGTCGAGACGTTTGCCGCCGACAAACCTGACGGGGTTCCCGGGGTCGGCGTTGATGGTGGCGTCCGCGAAGCCCTGGTCGCGGCGCAGGGTGATCGCGTAGCCGGTGGCGCCGGCCGTTTCGGCCAGCGTGCCGGTGAAGTCGCCCGTGGGCGTCCAGGCGTCCGAGAAGACGGCTCCTTTGTAGATCGAGTCGGTGTGGTTGTCGCCGAGCGTGCAAGCGCCCGCCAGGTCTGTGACGCCGAGCCAGATCGCGCCCGGCAGGTCGGCGAGCAGGGGTTCGGGGCCGGCGGTCCGTGCGAGGACCGCGTCGGCGCTGAGGAACACGTTCTGGGGTCCGGGGCCTGCGGCGTTGTAGCGAGCGCCGGTGATGTCCCCACCCAGGGCGCCGAAGGAGGCCACGTTGATGACGGGCGGGTCCGCCAAATCCGGCAGGTCCGCCTGGGCCTGGTCAAAGTGTAGATACCCGTCGGTCCCGACGTCCACGGTGTTGCCGAGGCCGAGGGCGCCGGTACTATTGAGGTTGACGCGGGTGTCGGCCGCCAGACCGATGGTATCGAGTCCGTCCAGGGACCCGTCGACGTTCACGGGCGTCTCGGCGTCGAAGACGGCGTTGCCGCCGCCGCTCGTCGTTCCCGCAAGCGTGAGGGCGTAGCCGTCGGCCGTGGCGAAGGTGACGGTCTTGCCAGGCGCGACGCTAAGGTCGCCACTGAGGGTGACGGTAACGTCGGGCGCCTGGCCGGATGCCGCCTTCCTGGCTTCAACGAGGGCGTCGTCATTGGCCGCGATATTGCCGGCGACCGCGTAAGCGCCGCCCTTGCCGCTGAAGACGACGGAATCGGCGCCCGGGTTGATCACGATACCGGCGCCGCCAAGGGGGTCATGGCCGCCGCCGGCACCGACGACGACCAGTCTGCCGCCGGCGATCACGAAGGTCGTGTTGTTGCCGTCGTTGGCTGCGGCGGTCTGGTCGAGGACCAGGTCCGCGGCCCCCGTCTTGTTCACCGCGGTGGCGGTGCCGTCGTCGTCGAAGAGCCGTCCGAGGCTCGTTTCGGCGGATGGGTCGAGGGTGACCGTTCCGCCGTTGAAACGGGTCTCGGCCGAGGCGAGGAAGCCGCTGCCCGTGACGTGGAGCGTGGAGGCGGCAGCCAGATCGAGACAGCCGACCGTCGCGCCGGGGCCGTCGATGTCGATGGTGGAGTCGCCCGAGACGGTCACGGCGCCGGCGATATCCACGACTCCGGGTTCCAGGAGACTGGCAGTGTTCATGACGATATTGAGTTGGGTGGCGTCCATCGCGCGGCCGTAGATGTAGAACTCGTCCACCAGCCCCTGCCATCCGGTGTAGCGCCCCTGGCCGACGAGGAGTTTGGTGGCGCCCGAAAGGACGCCTTGGAGTGGGCCCTCGTTGTCGAAGTCGTCGTGGGTGAGGTTCTGGAGGACGCCGTCGACGTACATCAGGACGTGTCCGGCAGTGCCGTCGATGGGGTCGGGGTCCCAGGTGACGGCGAGGTGCTGCCAGTCGGTGGTATGGGTATTGCTTTCGCCTTCGTTCTGGTGGTTCCCCGCGGTGGTCTGGAGGTAGGCCTTGATCAGATCGGCGCCGCCGCCCTGGGAGCCGTCCTTATCGTAGCGGATGTTCAGGCATGCGGTCGATGGGGGGTCGTACGTGGTGAGGAAACCGCGGTCGGTGCCGAGGGTGCTCGGATCGGCTTTGATCCACATGGCGACCGTCACGGCCGAGAGGTCGTTGAGGTAGTCCCCGGCGTCATCGTCGAGGACCGATCCGTCACCGGCGAACTTCAGGCTGTGGCCGCCGTCCTTGCCGGTTTCCCAGGCGGCGTTGGCAATGACGCCGTCATGGCCCAGTCCGGAACCGTCGGTGGCGGCGCTGCCGCCGCCTTCGTCGAAACCATAGTAGGTAAGCAGGCCGTCGATGGGCGCGCTGGGCGTTAGTGCCCCCACGAGGTTCAGCGTACCGTTCTGGAGTTGGACGTCGGCCTGGTCGAGCGAACTGCCACCCGCGCCGTGTACGGTCAACGCGCCGCCTGGCGAGACGTCGACGGTGCTGCCGGCGGTGATCTGGTTGGGTGTGGCGGGATCGGCGTTCGAGAGGGAGAGTCCGGCGCCTCCGGCAACCGAGCCGGTCAGGGCGATGGGTCCGGCGGTGCCCACTTGCCCGGTGAACTCGAGTTCGCCGCCGATGGCGTTGAGGGTTACGCTGCCGCCGGTACTCGTCAGCGTGGTGAACGTTGCCTTTCCGGCGCCGGTCTTGTTGAGTGTGGTGGGGGCGCCGGTGTCGGCCGTGAGTGGACCGAGGTGGCTTTCGACCGAGGGGTCGAGCGTGACGGCGCCGCCGTTGAGTTTGGTTTCTCCAACGGCGAAGGGCCCGCTGCCGGTAACGTGCAGCGCCGAGCCGGCTGCCAGGTCCAGCCCGCCGACGCCGGCGGACGGCGCGTCAATGTCGATGGTGGAGTCGCCCGAAACGTTGACCGTGCCATCCATGACGAAGGGAAAGACGTCGCTGTCAAGGCTGACGGGCCCGGCATTGGTCTTGACCGTCTCGATCTGATCGGTGCCGAGGGCGAAATCGTAGAGGTAGACCTCGTCCACCAGTCCGATCCACTCGCCGCCCGGAGAGGGCTTGTAGCCCTTGCCGACGATGAGCGTGGTGGCGCGATGGAGGGTACCCGTGAGCGGCCCCTCGTCGTCGAACTCATCGCTGGTGAGCACCTGGGGGACGCCATCCACGTAGATCCGGAGGTGGCCGGCGGTGCCGGCGACGGTGTCGGGGTCCCAGGTGACGGCGACGTGCTGCCAATCGGTGGTATGGGTGTCGCTTTGGCCTTCGTTTTCGTGGAACCCCCCCGTCGTGGCGAGGTACGCCTTGACGACGTTCGTGCCGCCGCCCACGGCCCCGGCCACGTCGTAGCGGATGTTCAGGCATTCGCTGTTGCCGGGGTCGCGTGTGGTGATGAAGCCGCGGTCGGTGCCGACGGCGCTCGGATCGGCCTTGATCCACATGGCGACAGTCACGGCCGACAGACCGTTCAGGAAGCCCGCGGCGTCACCGTCGGTAACGGAACCGGCGCCGGCAAACTCCAGGGCGGCGCCGTAACCCGCCTGGCCGGCAACCCAGTTCGCATCCGTAATGTCGCCGTCGTGGCTGTTGGGCGAGCCGTCGCCGGCCGTCGTGCCGACACCCTCGTTGAAGCCCCAGTAGGTGAGCAGGCCGTTGGTGGCAGGCACCGGCACGGCGGAACTCTTGAGGTTCAGTGTGCCGCCCTGGAGGTCCACATCGGCCTGATCCAGTGCACTGTTGTTGCTGCCGCCGCAGACGGTCAGCGTGCCGCCGGCCTCGACCACGAGGCTGCCCTGGACGTAGTTCCTGTCGAGGACATCGCAATTCGAGAGGACGAGGTGCGCGCCGCCGGCGACGTTGCTGGCGGGCAGTAATTGCACGGGCGTGCCGGCCTGGCCGATCTGACCGGACAAGGTCAGTGTGCCGTCGCTCGCGTTGATCTCCAATCCTTCGCCGGCGTCGCTGATGCTGCTGGAGATGACGTTGGCCTGCGTCCCGCCGCCCCCGGCGCTCGTCTGCTCGATAACGCCCGGTGCGATGCCCGCCTGGCCGAGAATCAGCCTCCCGTCCCTGAGGGTGTAGGTGGCATCATCGTTTGTGAAGAGGATCCCACGGGCCGTGGCAAAGGCGGGCAGGGAGACCTCCGGCCGCACGCCGACGTGGGCCTGATCGAACTCGGCCGTGTCTGTGGGGATGGGCGGGCCGGCCGGGTCCCAGTTCGCCGTGGCGGCCCATTGGTCGCTGTCGGCGCCCGTCCACGTGTAGTCGGTGGCGCCGGCCTTCGGCGCCGCAAGCGACGCGAACAGAACCGTCGCGGCAACCAGCGTCCCGAAGCGCTTCCACGAATGCTGATTAGACATAGATTGCTCCCTTATCCGGGTCGGCAGTTGCCGTCGGTTGCTGCGAGGCAAGAACCTGCGTATGGACGGACCGGTCCCGGCCGGCGGCAGTCAACCGCAAACTCAAGATCGACCGTTCGCACGTCTGCCCGGGATAGACCCCAACCCCTGCCCTGTCGACGAGGCTAAGTTGGCGCACCGCCCCCTCGCGTGCCTCAAACGAACCTTCTTAAGCCTTGAAAGGCTATAGGAATATACCCGATGTCCGTGAGAAGTCAAATCGGTCGGCCGGGATTCCTGCGGAGGCCTCTCAGAACATCGATTTGCCTACTTTGCGCGTCTTGCGTATGTTGCCGGGCGATCGAAGGCCCTCGCACCGCGTAAAGTGCTCAAGTTGGCTGACTTTTTCAGGCTGCTACGAGGAGCCGCGAGAGTTCTTTTCGGTCTTTGCACCCGCTTGGCGGCCTTCCCAGGCCACCACGTGTGATTCAGGGCGTCTCGCTGCGGCCTGGGAAGGCCGCCGCGCGGTTCGTGCAACAGCCTCAATAGAAGCCTTTTAGATACCGCCGCTCGGCCTTGAACATGCGGTCGAACATCTCTTTGATCTCGGCGGGCGAGCAGACGGCGCTCGTGAGCGGGTCGAGCAGGAGGGCGTAGAGGGCCTTCTGTCTGTCGCCTTCGACGCACGCCTCGGCCGCCAGTTTGTTGACGGCCATATGCTGGCGGTTCAGCGCGGCGCACTGCTCCGGCAGCGGACCGAAATGGCACGGATTAAACCCGGTCTTATCGGCCAGCACGGGCGTCTCGACCACGCCGTCGAGCGGCAGGTTGTCGATCAGCCCGGAGTTCCATTGCGAGCCGTGAAAAACGAACGGCGCGTCGGTGGCGATGGCTTCGATGATGCTCGAGGCGTACTCGTGGCTGCGGCCGACGTCGATCTCCTCTTTGCCCGCGAGGATACGGGCACGGCGCTGGTCGGCCTCCTTGCGCCAGGTTGGCCACTCGTTGGCGTAGAAACTGTCGCCGCCCAGGTACCCCTTGCGGCAATACGTGCGGCGGAGGGCCTTGCGTTTGCGGTAGTACGGCACGTACTCCGACAAGTGGCCGCTCGATTCGGTCACGAAGTACCCGAAGTGCAGCATCATGTCGAAGCGGACGGGATCGCGCTGCCAGAACTTCCTGTCGCGTGTCGCCTTGCGCTTCAGCCGCGGGTACAGGTCGCGGCCCTTGTGCTCGAGCCGCGTGAACCACGCCATGTGATTCAGGCCCGCGCACTCCCAGATGAGTTCCTCGTACGGCACGCCGCAGTAATCAGCCATCTGGCGGCTGGTGCCCTGGACGCTGTGGCACAGACCGACCACCGGCAGGTCGGTCATCAGCGTGGCCGCATGCGTCATGATGCTCATCGGGTTCGTGTAATTGAGGACGTGGCAGTCGGGCGCCAGGTCCTCGACGTCCATCAGGACGTCGCACCAGACGGGCACGGTCCGCATGGCCTTGAAGATGCCGCCGGGGCCGATCGTGTCGCCGATGCACTGGCTTACGCCGTACTCCAGTGGGATGTCGTTGTCGATCCGGATGGTCTTCGTGCCGGAGACCTCGATGGTGTTGATGACGAAGTCGGCGCCTTGGAGGACCTCGCGGCGGTCGGTCGAGCCGCGGATGGTCCAGGCGTTGTCCTTCCCGAGGATGGCGGCGATTTTCCGGACGCAGCCCTGGGCCAGTCGCAGCCGCCTGGCGTCGATGTCCACCAGGGCGATCTCGCCGCCGTCGAGGCCCTCCAGTTGCATGATGTCGGCGGACAGCCTGTGCGTGAACGCGCTGCCGGCCCCGAGCATGACGATGCGGACCATGTGGGTCTCCTTGGACGAAGTCGGGTTTCCGAACGCCCCTCGAACGCGACCGGGAACGTCCGCCCCCGGCTTGAAACCGTATTCGTCGCGCAAGCCTAGCGGGGGGGCAAGGGAAGTCAAGCGGCCGGTTCAACTTTGCGGAAGACCGGACGTTTTCATTTGCGTTGGCAGGAGCACGCGTGAGCAGGCCCGAAAGAAAAGGCCGGGGAGATCCGCCAGTCGCGTCGGATCTCCCCAGGAAACCTTACCGGCTGCTCATCGGTGTCGAAGGCGAGGTTATCTCTTCCTCTTTTTCTTCTTGGCCGGTTTCTTCTTCGCCTTCTTCTTGGCCGGTTTCTTCTTCGCCTTCTTCTTGGCCGGTCTCTTCTTCGCCTTCTTCTTGACCTTCCTCTTCACCACCTTCTTCTTCTTGGCCATGATACATCTCCTTTCCTAAGAACTGTCCCTCGCCGGATGCTAGGCGCCGCGCCGGTCAGTGTCAACAACATTCTCGCGCGGAATTGCACATTTCTTCGTGAAGCGTTTCGCGTTTCCCTCGCTCGGAACAACTATGGGTGCTATCGGTTATCCGAGAAGGAGGTCTTAAGCAAAAGCGCCCGTCACGTGGCGCGAGGCGCGCTTGCCTACTTCTCGGCGAGCGCGGCGCGCAGCGCCTCGACGGCTGCGCGCACCGCGGGATCGTCGTGCAGGTTCCTGACGGGCTTGCCTGGTTGCCTGACCTCGCGATTCGGCTCGACGCCACGTCCTTCGATGCACCCATCGTCGGGATCGTAGACGCGCGCGACCGTCACGCAGACGGCGCCGCCGCTGATGGGAACGTTGATCTGCGCCGCGCCTTTCCCGAAGGTCCGCCGGCCGACGAGCACCGCGCGTCCGCGCCGCGCGAGCGCTGCGGCGAGCACTTCTGCCGCACTCGCCGTGCGTTCGTTGATGAGTACCGCCAGTGGCCCTTGCCACTGCCGGCGCGCGAGCAGCGGGACGTCGTAGGTCCACGTGGTGCCAAGGGCGCGCCCGCGCGTCCGGGTGACTCGCCCCCCTGAAAGGAAGACGCCTGCCGCGCCGATCACCTCCAGGAGCCTGCCCCCCGGGTTGCCGCGCAGATCAAGGATAAGGCCCACGGCGCCCCGCTCGGCGAGCGTGCCCACGGCGTGACGTAACTCCTTTTCCGTACCGGACTTAAACCCCGTCAGCCGCAGATAGCCGATCCCCTCCTCGCCTTCGATCAACCGGGCGTGCCGGACCGACGGCAGACACACGACGGACCGTTCCAGAGCAACGCTGCGTGTCTGGCCGTGCCCGCCCGGGCGGACCGAGACCTTGACCGTCGTCCCTCGTTTGCCGCGCAGCCGGCGGGACACGTCGGCCGGCGAGAGGCCCTGCACCGCCTGCTCTTCGATGGCGGTGATCTCGTCGCCGGGCTTGAGCCCGGCGGTGGCGGCGCCGCCGCCTTCAAAGACCTCGGTCAGGAATATCCGCCCGCCGCGCGATGCGATCTCCGCGCCGATGCCCGTGTAGGCGCCCTTGATCTGTTGGCCCAGCGCGTGCAGCATCTCGGACGTGAGGAACCGCGTGTACGGGTCAAGGCTGTCCATTGCGCCGAAGAGGAACTCGGCGACGACGGCGCCGTCCGGCAGGCCGAGCATCGCCCGGTTCTTCTCCATCGCGACGGCCAACCAGTCGGCCGCCTGAAACGCGAACCACGGATCGGCCGCGCGCGCTTTCAGAAAAAGAATCTCGAGCGCTTCGGCAAAGCGCGCGCGTTTCGTCGCGTCGTCCGCTTCGCCGAAGCGCGCGCGGAACGTCGCGTTGTCGAGCGCAGCGCGCAAACTTCGGAACCCCGCCGCAACCAGTTCGCGGTACGTGACCGGGTCCACGTAAAACCAGACGACGGTTCGCATGGCGTCGCCGTAGACCCATCGTCCCGCGCGGGCATCCATGTCGCGTGCCGACTGCGCGAGACCGTCGTTCGACCAGCGCCGCGTCACGGCTTTCTGAAGTGTGGCTCGCTCGGCAGGCGTCTCGCGCGCCGTCAGGGCGGCAGGCAGCGCTGCGGAATCCGGCGCGCGCTCGGTCAGGTGGCTTTCGTAGGACGACCAGTATGCGCCATGCGGAAAGATCGCGCAGCCGGGAAACAGCGCCGTCACAAGCAGCACAAGCAACCGGACGCCACGACCAAAGCGAGAGGAGGTGGGCAGGTGGCAGGACGCGCGGGTCACGGGTCGGTGTCCCGAAAGAGGTCCTCGAATCGCTTCCGGGCGTCGTCCCTGGTCGGGCCGGTGTCGGCAGACGGTGCCTGGCGACTTTGCGCGGCGGGATCGGCCACGTACTGGAACTCCTCGCAGAAGTTCTGCCCCTGGGGGTCGCGCACCGGTTCGGTGTTGGGCAGGCGGCAGCCCGGCAGGCCCGGATCGTAGTGCCGGCAGTTGGCACACGTGTGCATGAATGCGGCACACTCGGGGCATTCCTCCCGGCACCCGATCGGCCCATCGCTCTCCCAAGCCGCCCCGCATTTCGGGCATCGACGTTTCATGGGCCGCAGCCGCTTCCAGCGGATCGCCGCCGACCGGCGTGGTCATCGCGGCGTCCGGACAACGTGGAAAACCTGTTTAAGGAAAAGGTTGCGCTCGTTTTCGTCCGCCAGGATGGAAGTCAGGTTGTACCAATCCCGCACTTGGCCGTCAGGGCATCTGTCGCGCATCGCACTCGGCCCTGGAAACCATCCGTCCATGTTGCACCCCCCAGGCGTACGCTTCCTCGCACGCCGCACACAGGGTTCGTTTTTCGTCGGCTACTGTGGCGACAGACACACGGACCTCTTTGAATCCGGGATTCTCGCAAAACGGATTCTCGCAGAACTTTTTCATGGCTCGCACCCCATCGCGCTAACGTTTTTGACGGACAATGACCTTGCCGCCTAGATCTGCCTTGTGCTTAAGCATGATCGCTCTCAAACTTGCGCTTCAAAAACTCCAAGACGGCCAACTGCACGTCCCGAGGCTTGCGCCTGATAAGCGTAAGCACATTGATTGCCTCTTGCTCGGGAGGGATGAAGAGGTTGGACCTTCCCCTGTTGCATGCCGAACAAACCACGCGCAGATTTGAGTCTTCGTTTGTTCCGCCTTCGTTCTCGGTCACGCAGCGAGATCCTGTTTGACCGCTTCGCGGCCACCCCAAAGGACCGGAGTCACTTCGTAATTGTACAAGGCATCCACAACGCCTTGAGGCACTTTCTGCTCTTGGTCATTCAAAAACGCATAGGCCCGCGAATCCGGCGACCTTATGTCCTTCGTATCAATCCACTTGAACGCAACGGTCTCGGCCGTGTCCCGGCTGGGTCGCGTGATGGTCTGTAAGATGCGTTCCGGTTGTTTGCGGGACTTCGGGATAACGAAGTCGAAGAGATGATCGTAACCGCTCTTCCCTGTAAACTTGACGTTCGGGGTGTAGCGGATCTCGTTGGCGTCGAGCCAGGCGACCATGTCCTCGTAGAAGAGGCTGGCCACCATCGGCACGGCTAGGTAGAAAAGGTCGTTGACGGCAAGCATGGCCTGGACCAGATTGTGTTTGCGAAGCGCGAAGTTGTCTGGCGAGGCGCGTACCTCGAGAACACCGCTGTTGTTCGCGACCCCGAAGCCGGCCAAGGTCATCCGCAGCAAATCTTGCCGCTTGGGACTGTCGAGTTTGCAGCCCGACTGGACGAGGTCTTCAATGACGCAACCATCATCCGTAAGGATGAAGGCGCCGTCGCGCTTCCTTGCGTAAATCTGAAGGTAGTCATTATGCCGGTCGAGATACGGCGTGGTAATCTCGACCCAGTCGTTGGGTGCTTGGCGCAGTGTAGTCTTGTCTTTAAGCCAAGCCAAGTACTGGTCCAGGAGTCGCTCGATTTCCTCGATCATACGAAAAGCCCCCGCCTGATGTTCGGCCTTTCCGTAACGTTACAGTAGTCCATGAAATCCTCCAGCGTCCGCCAAAGATCAGCCAGATTTGGAAACTTGTCCTGCGGCACCGAGATAGCCCACTTGTGCCCGTAACCCTCGCGGTAAACATGCAAGTGGGGTGTTCCTACCTCAATATCGTCCGGATTGCGATGCGGCGGCCCGCCAAAATCGAGACGGACCAGCACCACTACCTGCCTGCCGCGGTTCTGATACTTGCCCTTGGCGAGGTCGATCCGCCCACGGCTTATGTCGAGCAGGAACCGCTCCCGCTTGTCCTGGGATAGAAGCGGCACGGAGATAGCGCCTCCGGTACCGGGGTAATCCCACGGGTCATCGTTCACTGGCACTTTCGGCATTGCGACCAAAGCATCAGCCTCGGCCTGCGTCAAGGTAATGTCGGGCATGATGTCGCCTCCCTCGGAGTGCCACCACGGTTCAGGAAGCCCCCTGCTTGTTCACAAGACCTATTATGCCAAGTGTACCGCCCTGGGTTTCTTGGACACTCGACAAGGGGTAATCATGCCACGGCCTCCTGGGGTTGGCAAGCGTCTTGTCGGGCCTGGCCGCAACCATACGATCGGCGCGATGAATCAAGATTAGATGCCCCCCGCTCACGCGGGCCGGCCGGTGCGGTCGAACGCTTCGGCCGCAAGGGCTGCTCCAAGGATGCCGGCGTCGCCGCCGAGCGTGCTCCAGCGGATTTCGCACCCCGACCAGGCCCGCTCGAACACCGTTTCGCGGACGTGGTGCCGGACGCGGTCGAGGAATGCGTCGCCGGCGCCCATCATGCCGCCCGTCAGGACGACCATCTCGGGATTCAGAATGTGCATGATGCTGGTGATGCCGATGGCCAGGTACTCGGCGGTTTCCTCCACAATCCGGGCCGCCAGGTCATCGCCCTCGGCGGCGGCAACGAAGATGTCCTCGCAAGTCACCTCGTCGTTGTCGGCAAGGCTGGAAGGCTCACCAGCCGCTTCGGCATCTTTGAACCGCCCGACGACGGCGGTTGCCGAGGCGTAGGCCTCCAGGCACCCCTTTCTGCCGCACCCGCACGTGCGGCCGCCGTGTTGGACGACAATATGCCCGAGTTCAGCGCCCGTGTCGGTGGTGCCGCGGAAGAGGCGGCCGTCAATAATGATGCCTCCGCCGATGCCGGTTCCGAGCGTCAGAAGAAACATGGTGTCGGCGTCCCGTGCCGCGCCGCACCGGAACTCACCGTAGGCGGCAACGTTGGCGTCGTTCTCAAGGTTGACCATCGCTCCGAGTTTCTCGTGGAGCGTGTCGCGAACCGGGATGTTTATCCACCCGTTCAGGTTCGGCGCAAACAGCACAACCCCGGCTTTCCAATCGACCGGCCCCGGCGCGCCCACCCCGACGGCCGCCACGTCACCGGCTTCGATGCCGGCCTGCTCCGCCAAGTCGTGCACGGCTTGGGCCATGCGTTCGAGCACGTGGTCGGGGCCTCCGTCGGCCTCGGTCGGCGTGGTCAAGCGGTTGAGGATGTGGCCGTCGGCCGAGACGAGTCCCAGTTTCAGGTTCGTGCCGCCCAGGTCGATTCCAACGTAGTGTTTGGTCATGGTTTTCAGAACGGAGTTGGGCATTTGCCGACCGGTCCGGCTAGACGGTCGTCTACGGTGCTTTGCGCCACTCGGCGATCTTCCTGAGCCGGTCATCGAGCGGCGCTTTCAGGTCATATCCGTGATCCCTGCGTCCGGTAGCGGCCTCCAGTGCCGCAAGGACTCTGGTCTCAAGCGCTCTCTGCTTCTTTGTGGCGGCGGCCTCGAGCGCGTCGAGCAACCTGGCGGCGGCCGGCTTCCCGACCTTCTTGAGCGTGGCGGTCGCGGCCGCCACCTGTTCATCGGAGCCGCCCAACTTGGCGATGGCCGCGCCGATCGCCCCGGCAGCCGCCTCATCGTTCAGCGCCCTGAGTGCCGGCGCCATGTCCGTACCGCCCCAGTCCGGCCGCGCCCGCGCCAGCGCTGTGAGCAGTTCCATCGCCTGTTCAGGCCGCTTGGCCTTCAGTAGCGCCTCGGCCCGCGTCTGGATGGCCTTGAGGATGGTGTTGCGGCTGGTCGTGTCGGCCCCGTCCATAGCGGCGACCAGAGGGGGAACGCCCTCGGTGTAAGGTTCTTTGGCGAGGAGGATGAGGCCGAGTTGCCGATTGAGTCCGCGGAGGCGAGTTTTGTTCCCGTCCGGTGTCAGGATGATCAGTTGCCTGAGCGTCGGCACCGCGCTGTCTGGTGTACCTGCGGCCACGTAGGCATCCACGAGTTTCTCGTAGAGCGCCACGGCCGCCGGCGTGTTGCGTGCCGTGGCGGGCACCTTCGTGAGGGCCAGTTCGAAGAGTGCGGCGGCCCGCTGCATGTCCTCGGCGCCTTCGCGGGCAAAGAAGACGTCGCCCATCTGCTGGGCCAGGTCCGGGGAGCCGCTCTGGTCGGCGAGCGAGCGGATGGCCTCCCAGAGTGCGTTTCTGACGGCCGGTTCCGCCTCGGCGTCGGGCTTGAGCCGGTCGGCCATCTTGGCGGCGGCATCCGCTCCGCCGACTTTGGCCATCGCGGCAGCCACCGCCTGGCGGACGCCCTTGTCCTTGTCCTGGAGCCGGGCGACCAGCGCCGCCACCGTCTTCTCGCCGGCCTTGGCGAGGTTCCCCAGCCCCTGGGCGGCGCTGAAGCGAACGCTCGGCACCGGGTCCTCGAGGGCTGCCGCGAGAATCTGCTCGGCCGACGGCGGCGCGATCCTCGCCAGCGCCAGGCAACCGGCCTCGCGGACCGCCGGCTGCGGGGCCGTTCGGGCAAGACGGCTGAGCGGCTTCAGCGCCGGTTTGACGGCCTCGGCATGCGCGCCGTTTTTTTCGCCGATCTGTCCGAGCGCCCCGGCGGCACGGAGCACTTCGATCTCGCTCGCCGCCCCGAGCATGGCCACCAACTTCGGCACGGCCTCGACCACCTTGAGGTTTCCGAGGGCAGCCGCCATCGCGGCCCGCGTCGCGGGTGTCTCTTCCTTGTCGAGTTGTGCGAGCAGGACGGGACCGGCGGCGGTTTCCTGCCAAGCGGCCAGCGCTTCGGCTACGGCCGCACGAACGATCGACGACTCGTCTCCGAGGCGCTTCAGGAGGACGGCGATCAATTCCTGATACGCCTGGCGCGTGCTGCCGTTTCCGCTGCTGAGTACGCCTGGCGCCATGGCGGCCGCCTGCCGTGCGGCGAGGGCCCGGACGTGCGGGACGGCGTCACCGAGATGGGCCAGCGCCAGTTTCCCCTTCGCCTTGGCGTCGGCCGCCTCATAGATCTCCGTCAGTTGGCTGATCAGTCGCGCCTGGACGCGCGCCAGTTCGCCCTCGCGGCGTTTGAGGCGTTCCCGAAACCGTTTGAGCAACCCCGCCAGGAGCCGCGACTCGGGAACGCTGCCGCGCACGCTCCACCACCGCTTCCACGCCTTGGCCGAGGCCACCAGGTCCGTGACGCCGGTCATGTCGGCCAGCGCTGCGGCGGCCGCTTCGACCACGGTGCGCTGCGGGTCCGACGTCATCTCGACAAGCGCCTCGATGGCACGCTTGTCCATGATCTGCGAGAGCGCCTGAACGGCCGCCAGCCTTGCGCCCATCGCCGTCGTGGACGCCGAGACCAGGTCTTTCAGACCCTTGAGAACCTTCTCGTTGACCTGGTACGCGCCGAACGCCAGGGCCGCAGCGCGGCGCGTCGGTTCGTCGTCGCTGCGCAGGAGTCCGAAAAGAGGGTCGATGAGCGCTTCGTGGGCCAAGTCGCGAGCCGCAAGAACATCGAGTACGGCAAGGGTCGCCTTGGATGGCGCCGGTGCGGTCAACACCTCGACGAGGATCGCACGAGTTGCCTCGTTGTCCTTCTCGATAAGGACCTCGGCGGCATCGCGGCGGGTCGCGAACGTGCGATCGGATCCCGTCAGAAAATCGCGAAGGCGGGCGAGTTCAGGGTCGGGTTTCGGGGCAGCCGCGCCGGCCTTGGCGCCCAGCGCTGCGGTGGCCGACACCGACACAACGACCCCCAGCGCCAGGACCAGAAAGACCCCGCGCGGGGATGCGGCCGGACGATGGCGCACCTCCCCCGTTCGCATGCACATACCCCTATTCTGAGTTATCGCTACCAGCGTTACACCGTACCTTTCGGTTAGAGGACTGTCAACCCGAATCGGGCGGAACGGGGGGATTTCTTGGATTTTCGGCCGATCTCGGGGGCACGGCGTCCTTCGGCCCGCTCGCCTGCCGTTTTGGACGCCCGTCTCGGACGGGCTATTCACGCGCACGCGGAGGCCGGCCGCCTGGCCCCGTCCGCGACGTCTCCTCCCCAGGGGAGGGTGGGGCAAGTTTTTCTGGTCCCGATACATCGGGACAGGCGGTTGTAGCGCCGGGCTTT
>CAYVAM010000069.1:0-19282 GCA_964449275.1 uncultured Anaerolineales bacterium | reverse complement strand
GCAGATCTCAGATCTCAAATCTCAGATCTCAGATCTCAGATCTCAGATCTCAGATCTCAAATCTCAGATCTCAAATCTCAAATCTCAGATCTCAGATCTCAGATCTCAGATCTCAAATCTCAGATCTCAGATCTCAAATCCCAGATCTCAAATCCCAGATCTCAAATCTCAAATCCCAGATCTCAGATCTCAAATCTCAGATCTCAGATCTCAAATCTCGAATCTCAAATCTCAAATCCCAGATCTCAAACCTCAAATCCCAGATCTCAAACCTCAAATCTCAGATCTCAAATTCCAGATCTCAGATCTCAAATCTCGAATCTCAAATCTCGAATCCCAGATCTCAAATCTCAAATCCCAGATCTCAAATCCCAGATCTCAAATCTGAGATGTCAGATCTCAAATCTGAGATGTCAAATCTGAGGCCTCAAATCTCAAACCTGAGATGGCGGATCCCGCATACCAGATATCGGCGTCTTGAACGACTCTCATCCTGCCAGAACACGTCACTCGAGCGAGCGGAGCGTGTCCCGCGCGGCGTCGACCGTCCGGTCAATATCCTCATCGCCGTGCGCGAGACTCACGAACCACGCCTCGAACTGGCTCGGCGGCAGGTAGATGCCGCGACGGAGCATCCCCTGATGGAACCGGCCGAAGGCGGCACAATCGCACCGGCGGGCCGACGCGTAATCCGTCACAGCCTCCTCGTTGAAAAAGAGCGACAGCATCGACCCGACCCGCTGGACACGCGCGCGGGCGCCTACCTCGGCCGCTGCTTCCGCCAAGCCCGCCTCCAGACGGGCCGACCGCCGCTCGAGCGTCTCGTACATGCCCGGCTCGGCTATTGTCTCCAGCGTAGCGATTCCGGCGGCCATCGCCAGCGGATTTCCCGACAGCGTGCCCGCCTGGTACACGGGCCCGACCGGACTGACCTGCTGCATCAGGTCGCGCCGGCCGCCGTACGCGCCGACCGGCAGACCGCCGCCGATGACCTTGCCCAACGTCACGAGGTCCGGCCGCACGCCGTAACGCTCGGCCGCCCCGCCACGGGCCACGCGGAAGCCCGTCATCACCTCGTCGAAGATGAGCAGGATGCCATGCGAGTCGGCCAGGTTGCGGAGCCCTTCCAGGAACCCCTCCTGCGGCGGGACACACCCCATGTTGCCGGCCACCGGCTCGACGATGATGGCGGCGATCTCGTCGGCCCACGCCTCGCAGGTGTCGCGCACGGCGTCAAGGTCGTTGAACCCCGCGAGGTGCGTGTGCCGGGTGGTATCACCCGTGATGCCCGGGCTGGAGGGTGACCCAAAGGTTGTCGCGCCGCTGCCGGCCGCCACCAGCAGAGCGTCCACGTGGCCGTGGTAGCATCCCTCGAACTTGATGACGCCGCACCGTCCGGTGGCGGCACGGGCGAGGCGGACGGCGCTCATCGTCGCCTCGGTGCCGGAGTTGACAAACCGGACCTGCTCCACGGCCGGCATGACCGCCGTGATCCGCTCCGCCAGGTCGATCTCGCGCACCGTCGGCGCGCCGAACGAGGAGCCTTCGCGAAGGGCCTCGGCCACCGCCTCGATGACCTTCGGATGGGCGTGGCCGAGGATGAGCGGCCCCCAACTCATCACGTAATCGATGAACGTATTGCCGTCCACATCGCAGATGGTCGAACCGCTGCCGGAGGCGATAAACAGCGGCCCGCCCTCCACGGCCTTGAACGCGCGGACCGGGCTGGACACGCCGCCCGGCATCAGGGCCTCGGCCCGGCGAAGGGCTTCGGCGCTGGCGTCGGTCTTCAACGGCTGCACGTGATCCGGCACACGAAATCCCCGTATTCGTGAGGCTTCCCCTCGGAAGGGCTCATCTTAGGCAGGGCGGCGCGAGGTGTCAACGCCTATGGGCGGCCGAGTCTGAGGGTGTCGCGTTTGCAGTTGAAGGTTGGTGACGGCTGCCGGTCCGCAGGTTAGTGCTCCAACGCAACTTCTCGCGCGGCGGGTCGGGAGACTCGCCGCGCGGGAAGTGGCGTTGTCGTGCTAATCCGCCGGCAGGTGTTTCTTCTGCGCGGCGCGGGCGCGGTCGAGGTACTCGTCGTACGTCTCGATCTGGAACTCCTTGATCATATCGTGAACCGTTTTGGCGGGGTGCAGCGAGGTCAAGAGATAGACCGCTTCCGGGCTGAACGTCTCAATCTTGACGAGCGGCCCGTACGTCTTCTTGAGGTCGGGGATGCGGCGGACGTTGTAGTCGATGTGGACGACCTGGCAGTCGAGGTTGATCCGCGCGAAGATGATGCGGCCGTACTGGCTGGATTCGGCCAGCGTGCGGCCCAGTGGATCGACGATGACGCCGTTCTCGCCCGGCACGCTGCTGGCGATGAAGCACTGGTTGCGGAATGCGATGGCCGGCACGCGGAACCCGCCGCGAAAGGCGGACAGGAAACATAAGAGTTCCGCGCCCTGACGCTTATACGCATCGAGGAGTTCCGAGAAGTTCAGGTCGAAGCAGATGACGGCGCCGATGCGGCCGAAGTCGGTGTCGAAGACCTTGGCCGTGCGGCCGGGCAGCACGCCGCCCTCCATCTCGCCGATCGTCGGGTACACCTTGTCGTAATGCCACGCGACGCGGCCCTTGCGGTCGATGAGGATGGCGCTGTTGTAGCGTCCGCGTCCTTTCGGGTCCTTCCGCCAGGTGCTGCCGATGATGTAGGTGTGGTGCTGGCGTGCCTTGCGGGCGAGGAGCCGGAGGATTGGCCCGTTGCCCGACAGCGGTTCGGCCTTCTCGTTCTTCTCCTTCACGGAGGCCGAGCGCTTGGTGTTCTGCATGAAGCCTTCGGTCAGGAGGATGATGTCAGGCTTGTCGAGTGCGGCCGTGTCGATGAAACGCTCCATATCCTTCTCGCCGGCAGGCCTGGGATGGCAGATGGACGAGACGCCGACGAAGCGCCCGCCGGTCTTGCCTTTCTTCCCGGCGCTCTGCGGCGAGTTCGTATCCGCCCCGTGCGCGGTCACCGATGCGCTTGCCGCGATCGCCGCCAGGCAGACGGCCGGGATGAGACGCTGGATGATTCGGCATACGGTAGACATGACGTGTCGCCCTCCGAGTCTCGTGGGTAGGCGCTGCCGCCTGACTATAGTCAAAGTGCCGGCCCCGGCAAGGGTTCTTCCGAGCCGCGAGCGCGAGCGAGCGGAAGCGCTTTGACACATACGCAGCGAGCGCGCATAATCGGCCGCTCGCAATCGGCGCATCTCTCGGTTTGAACAAGGGGGCACAATGGTTCGCACGGCACTTCTCCCGGGTGTTCTGTTCGCATTCGTCATGGCCTTGCCCGCTGCCGCGCCGGCCGCCGAAGCGGAGCAAAGCGCTGAGGCCGTCAAGGCCGCCCAGGTCTTCGAGTCGCTCTACGGCGCGGACGTGAAGCGTGTCGCCAAGACGCGCGACGCCAAGGACGACATCGACCTGGCGAAGCGGCTCCTCGACACGGCACGACAGGACGCCGCCAACAAGCCGGCGCTCGTGGCGGTCCTCTGCGAGAAGGCGGCCGGCCTGGCGGGCTCGCACGCGGACGGGGCCGCGACGGCCGTCGAGGCGATGGAGTTCCTGCTGTTGCAGGTTCCCGCGAAGGCCGGCGCGTGCACCGAACGGGTGGTCGAGATTCGCGAGGGGCAGTACAACCGGGCGCGGGGCGCGGCCAGGACCGAGGCGGGCGAATCGCTTATCGACGCGCTCTTGGGTCTCGTGGACGTGAAACTCGATGCCGGGGACCCGTCCGGCGCGGCGGTCGCCTGCCGACGGGCGCAGGCCATCGGCCGGGCCGTCAAGAGCGAGCGGTGCGACCGGATCGACGCGCGGCTGAAGGAAATGGCCGGGCTCATGAAAACCGCACGCGAGATCGAGAACATGAAGGCCCTCATCGAGAGGAATCCGGAGAACGTTGCCGCACGCGAGAAACTCGTGCGGCTCCTGCTCGTGGACCTCGACGACCCGGCCGCCGCCGCCAAGCATCTCGAAGGCGTCAAAGACGCCTCGCTTCGTAAGTACGTCCCTGCGGCCGCCAAGGGCGTGGCGGCGGCGCCGGAACTGGCGTGCCTGGAACTGGGCGAGTGGTACCGCGGCCTTGGCGAAGCGGCCGCGAAAAACGCCAAGGCTGCCATGTTCGCGCGGGCGCAGGCGTACTACCAGCGGTTCCTCGGACTTCACACCGTCGATGATCTGAACCGGACGGCCGCCACAGTGGCCCTGAAGAAGGTCGAGGCGGAACTCGCGAGACTTGGCGGCGCAGCGGCATCCGGCACGGCAGCCGTCCCGAAAGACGGCGTCATTAAGCCCGGCAAGTGGGTGGACCTCTTGCCGTTCGTAGACCCGGCCAAGGATGCCGTCGCGGGCCAATGGCAGAAGAGCAGCGCTGGCCTGGCCGTGGCGCCTGGTAACTGCGCGCGTGCCATGTTGCCGGTCTCGGTCACGGGGAGTTACGAGTTGGAGTGCCGATTCATCCGGCTTCCGCCCGATGAGTCGTCTGCGGCAGGGGCCTACAATGAAGTGACCTTCATTCTGCCCGTCGGCTCCTCCTGTGTGGGCTGTTACCTGAGTATGGGGGGTGGCGGGGCAAGCGCTCTTGGTCCCATCAACGGGAAATCGCCAAGTTCGAATGAGACAACCGTTCGCCCGGGCACACTTCAAGACGCGCATCTCTACACCGTCAAGGCCAGAGTCGTAGTCAACGGCGACTTGTGTGAGGTGAGTGTCACGCTGGACGGGAAGCCCTACCTGAGTTGGACCGGGCCTTGGAAATCGCTCTCCCTGGCCAGCGGATGGGAACTGCCGCGGCCGCATGTCCCGGCGATGGGTGTGAATATGGCGGAGGCAAAGGCGGAGGCGAAGCCGAGGGCGCTATTCGGCAGCGCTCGCCTGCGGATGCTTTCGGGCGAAGCGCGGCTGCTGCGGCCGCAGGGTGGCGCCAAGGCCACGCCCGCCGTCGCCGGAGGAACGATCAAGCCCGGCAAGTGGACCGACCTGCTCCCGCTGGTCGACCCGGAGAAGGATAAGGTGAAGGGCGACTGGAGGCTTCGGGCCAAGGCGCTTGCTATTGTGACTCCGATCCGTTCGGGGCGCATCACGCTCCCGATTGCTCCGGAAGGGGACTACGAACTGGAGGTCAAGTTCGAGCGTACGTCGGGGCATAATGTTGTCGGCATCGTCTTGCCTGTGGGCTCTGCTCGGGCTGCTGTGCAGATGGGTGGTTGGCATGGGGACGGATGGTACTATGGCGGACTCGGTCGTATCAACGACAAACGCGCATACGCTAACGAAACGACTGTAAAGCCTGGCGACCTTGACAATGGCCGGGAATACGTCATCACCATCAGGGTGCTTGCGGGACGTAATCACGCTCAGGTGGCTGCGAGCCTGAACGGAAGGCCGTATGTTGCCTGGCGAGGCCCGGAAGCGGCGCTCTCCTTGTACAAGGAATGGGTTTTGCCCCAGCGTGGGTCTTTGGGCCTCTTCGCGTATGAATCGACCGTTGTTTTCCGCAGCGTGCGGCTGAAGATGCTTTCGGGCGAGGCGCGGCTGTTGCGGCCGGAGGGCGGCACGACGGCGCCTTCGACCGCCAAGCCGACGCCTGCCGCACAGGCGCCCACGGGGCCGGCGATCAAGCCCGGCAAGTGGATCGACCTGCTCAAGTTGGTTGATCCGGCGAAAGGTGTCACCAAAGGGTCCTGGAAATCGAAAAACGGCCGCCTCGTCATTGAGCCGCACCGGATGGGTTGGGCTGCGGTTCCCTGCGCTCCGCAGGGCAGTTACGAAATGTCCGTCGGTTTCGTGCGCACCGGCGGCAACAGCGAGGTGGTGGTCATCCTGCCGGTTGGATCTTCGGCCGTCGCGCTTCTGCTCGGCCAGTTCCACGGCTCGAGCAGTGCGCTCAGGGATGCCCCGGGAGCCGCCGCCAGGGTGAAACCCGGCACGCTCGTTAACGGACAGGAGTATCAACTTGACATTCGCGTTCTGCTCAAAGGCCTGACAGCCGAGATTGATATCTACCTCAATGGCAAGCCCTATATTCGGTGGGAAGGGCTGCAATCGTCGCTTAGGGCGTGTTACAGGCTGCCGAACTCGTCGTGTATCGGCCTTGGCGCAGACATGTCAACGGTTGTTTTTGGGAGCGCCAGGCTGAAGATGCTTTCGGGCGAGGCCCGGCTGGTGTCGCCGAGAGGGGAGTAGGCGCCGATGAGCGCAAGGTGTGAGGAAATGGCCGCTCCCTGGCGGTCGCGGCTCGGATTACGGTCGCGGGCGATAACCCAATCCGAGCCGCGAGCGCGAGCGAGCGGGTGCCGTTGACAGTTGCAGCTCGGGGGTTATTCGCGTTCCAACTGCGCTGCCGCGTGGGCCGAGCGCTCCAGCGGCCACCTTGCGAACGCCTCGATGGCGTGGTACTCCGGCAGGCCGAGGGCATCGTAGAGGCGGGCGGTGGTCATGTTCCGCTCTTCGGCCCGCTGCCAGAACTCCCGCGAGTCGTACGGGCCGGGGAACATCGCCCGGTCTTTCTGACTCTGGTGCCGGAAAATGGCGAACCGCTTGTGCCGCAACTCGCCGGGCGAGAGGGGGACGGCCCTCTGAATCTCGTGTGGCGGCCACTCCTGCCACGCGCCGCGGTACAGCCACACCTCCGGCGCCGGATGGCCGGCCGCCTGGTACGCTTCAATGGCCCCGAGCGCCGCCTCCAGGCACAGCCGGTGTGTGCCGTGCGGGTCCGAGAGGTCTCCCGCCGCGAAGACGAGTTCCGGGCGGACCGCTTCGAGCAGCCGCCGCACGGCATCCACGTCGCTTGGGCGGATGTCGCGTTTCTGCACGGTGCCCGTGTCGTAGAAGGGCAGTTCCAGGAAGTGGGTCCGGTCTTCGGGCACGCCGCAGAAGCGTGCGGCATCGAGCGCCTCGCCGCGGCGGATGAGGGTCTTGATCGACCGGACCTCCGTCGTGTCGACGTCGCCGGCGTTCTTGTGCCGCAGGAACTGGTCGATGTGCTGCTCGGTGGCGGCCGTCTGCTCGGGCGTCAGGCCGAAGATGCGGTTGAACCCTGTCACGAAGTCGGCGTACCGCTCGACGTCGTGGTCGAAGACGCTCAGGTACCCGCTGGTCATGTAGGCGACGTGGACCTCGTGCCCCTGTTCGGCAAACCGCGTGAGCGTGCCGCCCATGGAGATGACGTCGTCGTCCGGGTGCGGGCTGAGGACGAGCACCCGGCGGCCGGGTTCCCTGCCGCCCGGCCAGCCGGTGATCGTGCTCATCAGGTGCCGGAAGACGGTGATGTTCACGTGGTACGCCCCGCCGCGCCCGCTCACCAGGTCGCCCAGGCCGTTCTCGCCGTAGTCTTCGTCGGTGAGTTTGAGGATGGGCTTCTGGATGCGGCCGGCGAGCCAGATGACGGCTTGGCGCTGGAGCGCCTCGTCCCACTCGCACGGACCGAGGAGCCACGGTGTGGCCATGCGGGTCAGGTCTGCGGCGGCGGCCTCGTCAAGGTGGAACGTGGCATCCTGGTGCTCCTGGAGGAACGAGGCGGCCACAGAGGCTGAGACGTTGCCCTCGACGGCGCGGCGGACGATGGGGGCCTTGTGTTCGCCGAACGCCAGGAGTCGGATCCGCCGGGTCTGGAGGATCGTCGCGATGCCCATCGTCAGGGCCAGTTCCGGCACGTTCTCCTCGCCGAAGAAGTCGGCCGCCGCGTCCTTGCGGGTGACCTTGTCGAGGCGGACGCGGCGGGTGAGGCTGGTCCGCTCGGAGCCCGGCTCGTTGAAGCCGATGTGGCCGATGCGGCCGATGCCGAGGATCTGAAGGTCGATGCCGCCGGCCTCCCGGATGGCCTCCTCGTATTCGGCGCATTGGGTTTCGGTGTCCGCTTCGGCGACCGTCCCGGACGGGATATGGATGTTCTCCGCCCGGATGTTGACGAAGCGGAAGAAGTTCTCGTGCATCCACGCGTGGTACGACTGGAGCGCTTCCGGGTCGATGGGCCAATACTCGTCGAGGTTGAAGGTAACGACGCCCGAGAAGTCGAGCCCCTCCTTGGCGTGCAGGCGGGCCAGTTCCCGGTACACGGCGAGCGGTGTGTGGCCGGTGGCAAGGCCCAGAACGGTGGGCTTGCCCTCGGCGCTATGGGCCGAGACGAGAGCGGCGATCTCGCTCGCCACGGCGAGCGAGGCGGCGTTGTCGTCGTGGTAGATTCTGACCGGAACGTGTTCGGCGGTCATGGCAGCCTCATCATTCGGAGCCTTCGGGGTTGCGATTGTTGCGGTTAGCCGCGGCGCTTGCGCCGTATGATAACAGAAACGGGTCGTGCCTGCTGCGCTTTCTGTTCGTTCCCGCATGCCAGACGCTTTACATCGGCCCGCCGAGTGCCTATCCTTAGTGCCCCTTGCGGACGCCGGAAGACGACGGGAACCAGGGACGAGGACACGCAATGGTTGACCTCGAGAAAGTCGAAGAGGCGACGCACCTGCTCTTGGAAGGCATCGGCGAGGACCCGGCGCGGATGGGTCTCGTGGAGACGCCCCGGCGCGTGGCCCGCATGTGGCAGGAACTCGTGGCGGGGATGGACAAGAAGGCCGAGGAGATCATCAAGATCGTTCCGGTCGAGGAGTACGATGAGATCATCCTGCTGCGGGACATTCCGTTCGTCAGCGTCTGCGAGCACCATCTGGTGCCCTTTATCGGGAGGGCCCACGTCGCCTATCTGCCGGCCGAAGGCAAGGTGACGGGGCTCTCGAAACTGGTCCGCGTCGTTGAGATGGAGGCCCGCCGTCTCCAGGTCCAGGAACGCATGACCGCCGCCATTGCCGACGACATCATGAAGACGCTCGATGCGCGCGGTGTGATGGTGGTGGTTGAGGCGGAACACCTGTGCATGACGATCCGCGGGGCCCAGAAACCGGGCACGGTGACGGTCACGAGCGTGGTGCGCGGCCTGTTCCGCGAGAACCAGGCGACGCGAGCCGAGACGCTTGCCCTGCTGGCCGGCGGGCGGCGGTCGCCCATGTGACCGGCAGCGACTTCACGGCCCGTTTTCTGCGCGGCGGCCCTCCGTACGGGTTGAGCCGGGTGGAACGGCCACGCGGAGCGTGACCGTGTGCTCCTCGGCGCGACCCGACCCATGGCTACCCGTACGGGTGACCGTGCTACCCTCTCGGCGGCGCTTGGAAGTCGATGGCCGGGTCCTCCAGGCCGACGGCAAGTTCAGGTCCTAGCGATGACCGGCGAGGCGGACGTCACCGAACGGCTGGCGGCGATGCGAGCGATGCTCGAGTCGTGTACTCTCTGCCCGCGCGCCTGCGGCGCCCGCCGCACGGCCGGCGAGCGCGGCTTCTGCGGTGCCGGGCCGCGCGCGGTCGTGGCCAGCGCGGGGCCGCATTTCGGCGAAGAGTCGTGCCTGGTCGGCCGCGGCGGCAGCGGCGCCATCTTCCTGGCCGGATGCAACCTCGGTTGCGTCTTCTGCCAGAACTACGACATCAGCCACCGCGTCGTCGGCGAGGAGATGCTCGCGGCGGCGCTGGCCCGCCTGATGCAGGCGCTCGAAGCCCGCGGGTGCGAGAACATCAACTTCGTCACGCCGACGCACTTCACGGCCGCCGTCGCGGAGGCCATCGTTGCCGCCCGCGCCCGCGGCCTCTCGGTCCCCATCGTGTGGAACTCGAGCGCCTACGAGTCGGTCGAGGTGCTGCGGCTGCTGGACGGGCTGGTTGACATCTACATGCCCGACTTCAAGTTCAGCCGGTCCGAGAGCGCCGACCGGTATTGCCACGCTCCGGACTACCCGGACCGTGCGCGGTCGGCGCTGGTCGAGATGCAGCGCCAGGTCGGGGACCTGGTGATGGAAGGCGGCGTGGCGACGCGCGGCCTTCTGGTTCGGCACCTCGTGATGCCGGGCGGCGCCCAGGAGAGCCGCGAGATACTCACGTTCCTTGCCTCCGTCTCGCCGGGCGCCTTCGTCAACGTCATGGGCCAGTACCGTCCGGCGGGAAGGGTGAGGGGGGCGGCAGGGTGCGGCGAGTTTGCCGCGATCGCCCGCCCGCCGACCGCCGACGAGGTGACCGCTGCCCGCCGCTATGCCCTCACGCTCGGCCTGCGTCTCGACCGGTGCCCGTGATCGGCCTGGGCGCAGGCCGGTCTTTGTTTGACGGCGTGACCGAGCGGTGTTATAGTTGACTATCCTTCACCGGCGGAGCGCGCGCTCGGGAGGGGGGTGAGCGTGTGCGGCGGGGGCTGTACCCTCCTACCTCAACCAGAGTGTGCTTTTGTTCATTACGCTGAAGGGATACCCCATCGGCCGCCGATGTAACCGTATGGTGTGTCGACGTTTGGCCGGCGCCGCCGGCGGCTGTAGGCGGTGTCGATGACCGGGGGGGGAGCGCGTATGGCTACCGAGAACGACACGCCGCGAGTGCCGGGGCAGTACGCCCCCGCGTTGCGCCACACGTACATTGCGGCGGTTCATGTTCTGTTGTTCATCTTTTCGTTCTGGGTGGCGTACGGTCTTCGGTACGAGTTTCACATCCCTCCCGCGTGGGCGCCGATCGCCGACACCGAGCCCATCCTGCCCACCGACGTGCGTATCCCCGAGACCGTTTGGGAGAACTTCTATGAACTGCTGATCTTCGTCCTCGTCGTGAAGGTCATGGTGTTCGGCTATTTCCGTCTGTATGCCGGATGGTGGCAGTACGTCAGCGTTCAGGACCTGATCGAGACGTTTAAGGCCAGCCACATCTCGACGGCTATCATCCTGGGCGGCGTGTACGTGTGCAAGGCGCTGCGCGCTTATGGGGCGATCGGCGTAGCCGTCGAGGTGCCCGACACGGTGCTGATCATCGACTGGGCGGCCACGATTGCGCTGGTGGGGGGAGTGCGGTTTCTGGTGCGCATCATCCGGGAAGGGTCGCGCCCGGTCAGCCCGGCCGGGCTGACGCGGGTCCTGATCATCGGCGCCGGCAACGCGGGCGAGGGCATCCTGAGGGAACTGTATCGCCTGCCGGTCGAGAAGTACCACGTGGTCGGCTTCATCGACGACAATCCGCGGGTGCGCGGCATCCGGATTCACGGCGTTCCGGTGCTGGGCGGCGTGGGCGACCTGGCCGAAGTCGCCAAGCGACAGAATGCCGAGGAAGTCATCATCGCGTTGCCACAGCCCACCCGGGAACAACTGCGGCGCATCATCGAAGTCTGCAAGGGGCAGCGGCTGACGTTCCGGATCGTGCCGGGCGTGGCGGACCTGATGGACGGACGGGCCGACATCGGCCGCCTCCGCGAGGTGGACATCAACGACGTCCTCGGCCGCGAGCCCGTCCAACTCGATCCCGAGAACATCGGCCATTTCCTGGCCGCTAAGGTGGTGCTCGTGACGGGCGCGGGCGGGTCCATCGGATCGGAGATCTGCCGCCAGTTGGTCGCGTTCCACCCGAAACGCCTGGTTCTCCTCGAGCAGGCCGAGAACAATCTGTTCTACATCGACCGTGAACTGCGGACCGCCCGTCCCGACCTCGACGTCGTCCCCGTCATCGCCGACGTCTGCGACCGCCAACGCATCCAGGACGTCTTCAGCCGGCAGGAGCCGGACGTGGTCTTCCATGCGGCGGCGCACAAGCACGTGCCGATGATGGAACTGAATCCCGGCGAAGCCATCAAGAACAACGTCTTCGGCTCGAAGAACGTGACCGACATGGCGCTGAAGTCGGGCGCCGAGGCCTTCGTCCTCATCTCCACCGACAAGGCCGTCAACCCCACCAGCATCATGGGATGCACCAAACGCGTCACCGAGATGTACTGCCAGAGTCTCTCGGACGGCAAGGATGGCGGGAGCACCAAGTTCGTCATCGTTCGGTTCGGCAACGTTCTCGGGTCGGCCGGCAGCGTGGTGCCGATCTTCCGCGATCAGATCGCCCGCGGCGGGCCGATTACCGTCACCCATCCCGAGATGCGGCGCTACTTCATGACGATTCCCGAGGCGAGTCAACTGGTCATCCAGGCGGGCGCCATGGGCAAGGGCGGTGAGATCATGCTCCTCGACATGGGTACGCCTGTCAAGATCGTCGACCTGGCGCGCGACATGATCACGCTGTCGGGGTTCCGGCCCGACGTTGACATCAAGATCGAGTTTCTCGGGATCCGTCCCGGCGAGAAACTCTTTGAGGAACTTCGCACCGGCAGTGAAGATATCCTCCCGACCCACCACGAGAAGATCTTCATCTGGCAGAACCGCGGCTGCACGAAAGAGAAAATTGAGGCCGCGCTCGAACAACTCAAAACCGTTGCCGACGGCGCGGCGCTCGACGACGTCCAGGGCGTCCTCAAGAGTGTCGTTCCGGAATTCGAGCCCGGACCTGAGCCGTAACCTCCCTGTCGTTGGCCGCGTCACCCAGCCGCCTGACCGTTTTCGTTGGCCCTCTCGCCGACCCGTCCTTATAATCCCGCCTTCGTGCCCGTATCGGCCGCCGCGCTTGTGCGGCGTGTGCTGTCGAAGGCGAGAGGAATCACCGACTGGATGGATGGTTGCCATGCGTGTGCTTGTGACCGGCGGCGCCGGGTTTTTGGGGTCCCATTTGGCGGAGCGCCTGGTGGCAGGCGGTCACCACGTGGTCTGTCTCGATGATCTTTCCAGCGGCCGCCGTGAGAACATCGACCACCTTGCCGACTCCGGCCGGTTCACGTTTCTGGAGCGCGACGTCGTCGAGCCGCTGCCGGACTGCGGGCCCTTCGACCGGGTGTTTCACCTGGCCTCTCCGGTGGCTCGCCACGTCGAGCGGCCGGTCGCGACGCTCCGCGCCGGCGCCGAGGGCACCCGCCGCGTCCTCGACCTGGCCGCCGAGTGCGGCGCCGTCTTCCTGCTGGCGTCCACGAGCGAGGTCTACGGCGACCCGGACGTCCATCCGCAGGTCGAGACGTACGCCGGCCATGTGAACCCCGTGGGTCCGCGCTCCTCGTACAACGAGGCCAAACGGTTCGCCGAGGCGCTGACGGTGGCCTACGCTCGCCGGCGCGGCGTTTCGGTCCGCATCGCTCGCATCTTCAACACGTACGGCCCGCGGATGCGGCCGGACGACGGGCGCGTTGTCTCGACCTTTATTACGCGGGCACTGGCCGCCCGGCCGCTGCCCGTCTTCGGCACGGGCGAGCAAACGCGAAGTTTCTGCTATGCTTCCGACATGGTCGAGGCACTGGTGCGCCTGGCGGAGTCGGATTGCGACCGACCGGTCAACCTCGGCAGCACCGACGAGGTCCGGATTCTGGACCTTGCCCGCGAGATTATCGACCTGACGGGTTCGGCGAGCGGCATGGAGTTCGCCCCGTTGCCCGAGGACGATCCGGTGCGCCGGCGGCCGGACATCACACTCGCCCGCCGCATTCTCGACTGGGAACCGACGGTCGCGCGACGCGAAGGACTCGAGCGCACCATCGAGTACTACCGGAAGCACGAATCGCCGGCCGAGGCCACGTAGCGCACGGATAAGCGTGATTTGACGGGTGCCACTGGCGGCTCGTCCGCCAGTGTGTTCCCCAGCGCACTGGCTGACAAGCAGCCAGTGGCACCCCAGGATTGGAGACACACACCATGAACGTCTTCGTCACAGGCGGCGCCGGCTACATCGGGAGCCACGTCGTCCGCCTGCTCATCGAAGCGGGGCACGGCGTCCGGGTGTACGACAACCTGTCGGAGGGACACCGGGCGGCCGTCCCGGCCGAAGTCAGGACCCGTTCCGGGGCCGGCGGCCTCTTCGAAGGCGACCTGATGGACGAGGCGCGGCTGGCCGAGGCCCTGGACGGCGGGTTCGATTGCGTCATGCACTTTGCCGCACACTGCTACGTCGGCGAGAGCATGGAGAACCCCGAGAAGTACTACCAGAACAACGTGGTCGGGAGTCTGCGGCTGCTGGCGGCCATGCGGAAGAATGGTGTCGGCAAGATCGTTTTCTCTTCGACAGCGGCCACGTACGGTGTGCCGCGCGAGATTCCGATTCCGGAAGACCATCCGCAGCAGCCCATCAACGCCTACGGGCAGACGAAACTCGACTTCGAGCACGCCCTCGGATACTACGCCGGCGCCTACGGTCTGGGATATGCCGCGCTGCGATATTTCAACGCCGCCGGAGCGGCGCCCGATGCGGCCATCGGCGAGGACCACGACCCGGAGACGCACCTCGTGCCGGTTGTGCTTCAGGCGGCGCTCGGCCAGAGGCAGCGCGTCGAGATCTACGGCACCCACTACCCGACGCCCGACGGAACGTGCATCCGCGACTACGTCCACGTCTGCGACCTGGCGCAGGCCCACGTCCTGGCGATGGAGGCGATTGAGCCCGGCAAAGGGCTGGCCTACAACCTCGGCAACGGCAGCGGGTATTCCGTCCGCCAGGTCATCGAGACCGCCCGCCGCGTGACCGGCCGAGAGATTCCCGCCGTCGAAGCGCCGCCGCGACCGGGCGACCCGCCCGAACTGGTCGCCTCGAGCGAGAAGATTACACGCGAACTCGGCTGGAAACCCGAATACCCCGACCTGGCGACCATCATCGAGACCGCCTGGCGCTGGCACCAGTCGCATCCCGACGGCTACGGTGATTGAGCCGCTGGCTTGCGTTTGGGGCTACGGCCAGTATAATAGAGAGGCGGCTTACATGCTGGATTATCGTACGGTCCGGCTTTCGAGAGCCTTCAGCGGCCAGTTCGGGAGGGGGCGCCCGTGAAACTCCAGATGGAGATCGAGAATGAGTTTTTCGGCCGCTTGCGGTCCGTCGACGAACTGGAGAGTGCTTGCGAGTCTGTAGTCTCCGGCGGTGGCAGGATCTACGGGGCTGTGTTCGCTGTTGACATGGATATAGAGGATCTGCTCGCTAGGCTTAAGGCGGGAAGAGCGCTGAAGAGGGGTTTCAAGGTTGGCTCGCGCAAGCCCTTCCTGATCGAATTGCCGCGCTTGGCCGATGCCGTTCTCCCCGGTGAGCCTGAATTCGCTCGGGCCTTTCTTTGCCAAGGACCGCGTCCTGGCTGTGCGACTTTTGTGACTTGCCAAGGCCACGACACCTTGCACTACCTCGCTTCGGCCTGCCATCTCTACCTGCGTCCACATCTATGCAGGACTTTCCTCAGAACCAAGGAGGTGCACGACAGCCTTAATGGCCTTGCCAAGCGCTGGCCTGATTTGGCCATCCGGGTCAGGGAGTGTGTGTCCAGGAGCCTTATAGATGACCCTCGAAGCGTGAAACGCGTAAGCACTAACCGTAAGTGGACAGATGAGGACTTTGCGCTAGTATTTGGCAAGCTCGCTGAGGAGCGCCGGTGGCTTTCCTCAGTCAAGCTCGAAGTGCGCGGTCGAGCAGTTGGTGTTGGACGGATATGGCGTGATGCGTGCTTCTCTTGCGAAGACGGGATGGGCTTCTTCCGCGAAACCATCCTGCCCACAATAGGGGAGGCAGTCGCGCGGAGTAGCGGCTTCTTCCAAAATCGAGGGAAAGCACACAGCCCGACTGGCCAGCCGAGGCCGGTGAGGATTGTCTACACAGAGAATGTGTTTGCGGACAAAAGGCAGAACCAGCGGCTTGTGAAAGTTCTCGACGGCTTGCCTGAGGCCTCTCTGTCGGTGTTCCACCCTAACCCGTATCTGCATGCGTGCTTGCTAGACTATACGGACGGGTCGAGCTACGATATATGGGTTGCCAAGCCGTCGGCAATTCTCGTTGTTCCGAAGCGGAAGGCTACTACACAGTCTATCGAGAGGGTGTGCAATCAGATCTGTGATGAGTTTGAAGAAGGCGACGTCGTGGAGTTCATCTAACCGGTGGAAGTGGCAGAAGTCATCCAGCGCCTCAGAGTCAAATGCAATAACTACGACCAGACTGTGCAGGCGATAAAGGCATTGGCCCACGAACTCCTCTGGGATGACAACAACAAAGAGCTCGTCCCGGGCGGGACCGCGTTCGTTGGCCGCCGCATGGATACGTCACCCACCAACAGGGTTTCGCCCAGCGATCAAGTGACGCCTGATCTGGTCGTCCGCCGCACTCCGATCTACGGCGTCGTGGCTGAAGCGAAACTCGCCCTCTCTTCCTCGGCCGAGCAGCGCCGGGACACAATAGTTGGCGTGCAGAAGTACGATGATGATCTACGTGGCTGGGACACTTCTGATGGGCTCCTGAAGCAGCATGATGTGCTTATGATCGTGCAGCACTTCCACGGCAAGCAAGTACAGGAGGAGATCGCCGCTCTTAGGAAAGAGGGCGCGCTGCAATTCCAGAGGAACTTCGGTCTGCTTTGCTTTGCCATAGTCGAGGAGGAACAGGTCTGGATGTCACTTGAGCTGTTGGAAGGCTCCCTTGCCGACAAAGGCAAGACCGCCAAGCTAAGCAGGCGCCTTCCGCTGGCCCTTGAGCATGTCGCTGCCAACCCGTTGCTCGGCGCTGTCACGCTGTACGACGCGGAGCCCCCGTATCCCCTGCTGATGGACCGCATCCACGAGGCTGTGCTGTCTGAACTCGATGGGGAGGAACATCTCCAGCTCAGGGAGGAAGGGCTGGTTGAGAAGAGAATACAAGTGCGCGACTTGCGCGGACTGCTTTCGGACCTGTTTGGGCCCGGTCAGAGCACCGAGAGGGTCCCCGAGATACCACGTGCAAGTTGGGTGGAGAAGGCGCTGCGCTTGTTCGTTAAGTTGGGGTGGTCGAAACGTATAGGGGAAGGCCGCTATGTTTACTTGGTAAAGAACAGGCGCCGCCCGCTTGAACAGTTCCTCAAGGTGTGCGCGAGGGATAGTATCAGTCAGGCGGAGCATAGGCAGAAGTTGGCGGCGGACATGCCTCTGCTAAAAGACCAGATTGAGGACGCGTCCGATTAGGCGATTGCTTGACGTTCATCAGGCGATAGACCCCGAGCTGGTGCGGTGGTTGTTGTTCCGTCAGCGCGGGAGTGTGTCACCTGCTGCCCGCGTACTGCGATGAGGCCCTGCGTGAAAGAGCCCTTGAGGCCCTGCGTCAAAGTCCGGCTCGAGGCCGGCGGCATGACGCTGCTTGAACTGCTCGTCGTCATCGCGATTCTCGGGGTGCTGGCGGCGCTCGTTGCGTCGGCGGGCAACCGGGCAGTGGAGGAAGCCAACCTCGTCGAGTGCCGCAACAACCTGCGCAACATCGGCCTGGCTTTGAGTTGTTACGCCAAGGACCACGACGGCGCCTTGCCGGTCTCGGGCGTTCTGGACGGGCCGCATCCGGCGCTCGTTGCGGCGCTCAAACCGTACGCCGGCGACGTGCGGATGTACTACTGCCCGAGCGAGAGGCGGCCCGACCGCATCCTTTCGGACGAGAACGTCCGGGCCGGCCGCATCGGGTACTTCTACTTCTCGTGCGAACAGGTCACGCGCAACAGCGGCGTCAGCCGGTTCCTCCGGCGTGAGGTCCCGTGGCCTCGGCGGCTGGTGAATACGATGGATGCCCGGACGTGGGTCGCGAGCGACGCCTGGTTCAGCGGCGAGCCGACGGCCCACCGCGGATCGAAGAAAGGCGTCAACTACCTGACACTCGGCGGCGACGTGCAGTTCGTGGCCGAGGGGCCCAGGCAGGCGTTCAAGTAAGCACACCCATGGCCACGATCCTCATCGGCCTCGACGACACCGACAACGCGACCAGCCGCGGGACGGGGCACCTCGCCCGGCGGCTGTCGGCGGAACTCGCGGCGCGCGGCCTCGGGCCGCTGGGCGTCACGCGGCACCAGTTCCTCCTGGACGAGCGGATTCCGTACACGTCGCACAACAGCGGTGCGTGCGTGGCGGTCGAGGGCGACGGCACAGCGGCGGCCGCCTTCGCGTTTGACTTCGTGGCCGCGGGTGCGGCCGACGGCTCGGACCCCGGCGTCTGCATGGCCGAGGCGGCCTCTGTGGGGCACCAGGCGGTTGCCTTCGGCCGCGACGCCACCCGGCGCATCGTCGAAATGGAAGAAGCGTTCGAGGTGGCGCGTGCGGCCGGCCTGGATCTTCGGGCCCTGGGCGGCAGCGGGCTCGGCGTCATCGGGGCGCTGGGCTCAGTCGCACTGCGGGCCGAGGGCGACGAGGGGCGGTTTATCGATTTGCCCGGCTTGCGGCAGTTGCAGCCGCGCGTTACACTGCCGGCTCTGGCGCGGCTGGGCGTTCGCGTCGAGCAGCAGTCGGACGACCGGACGGAGCGGTCGCACGATGTGCTGGAGACGCTCGGTTGGGTCAGGCCGCGACTCATTGGCGGCCAGGCGGTGCTACCCGTCCAGTGGAGTGACGAGCACGATGCGTGGGTCCCCGTCGATCGAAAAAGGGCGGACTCAAGCCGCGAGCCTGCCGACGGCTGAGGCCGTAGCGGCGCTGCTTGCGACGTGCGCCGTCGGCGTTCTGGCGGGTCTTGCGGCGGCGGGCGTGCGCCTGGGCCTCGGACTGCCGGGGCACAAGGCGCTGATGTGGATGGCCCCGCTTATCGCGGCGCGGCTCATTTTTTGTTCGCCCATCGGCGGAAGCGCCGGCGCGCTGGCGGCGTCGCTCGGCACGATGGCTGCGGGAGGCAATCTGGCGGGTTCAGGCGTGCATCTGCCCGTGGCCGTGCTGGCGGGCGGCGTGCTGGACGTGGCCGTCCACGTCATTGAGCGGCATCGCCTGGGCGCCGTGTGGGCGATTCCGCTGATGGGCCTCGCGGGCCTGGCGGCGAACCTCGTGATGCTCGGCAAACGCCTGCTCGTGCCGTCGCTTCGTCTCCACCACTTCCTCTGGACGTCGGGCCTCGCGGCCCGGTGCCTGTCGTATGCCGTGTTCGGTCTGGCGGCAGGGCTGGTCGGGGCGGGGGTCGGTTGGGTCGTCTTTCGGCGCCGGTGGAGGTGACCTCGAACACAGTTCGCGGCTCGAAGGCTTCGCAGGGGGCCGTGGCCATGCCACCCGCCTACAGTCAGATTCCTTGGTTTGACACATGGCCACGCAAGTTTACCCGCCGTGGCGGGCGTGGCCATGCCACCCGCCAATCCGCTTTTCTTCACTGTCCCCCGGATAGATACAAGTTGTACCCGACCTCGCGGCAGGCGGCGATGGTCTCGGGGTAGGGCGTGTCGCAGACGTCGATGAAGCCGATCTGGTAGTTCTCGCCGTCGAGCGCGCGGCCGGTGGTGCTTTCGTCCTGGTACTTGAACCAGTGCGTGCCGACGATCTGCGGGTTGGCGACGGCGCCGCGGACGTATGCCTTGTACGTCTCGGCCCGCGCCTCCTGCGAGGGTACCGGCACGAGGCCCGTGTGAAACATGCCGCGGTCGAGCGCCCCGAAATGGAACT
>CAYVAM010000068.1:0-19363 GCA_964449275.1 uncultured Anaerolineales bacterium | reverse complement strand
TACCTGGGCATGGTGCGGCAGTGGCAGGAACTGTTCTACGACCGGCGCTACGCCGCCACGCGGTTGTTGGGGAACCCCGACTTCGTCGCCGTGGCCGAGGCGTACGGGGCCAACGGCCTGCGGGTGACCAGGCCCGAGGAGGTCCGCCCCGCGCTGGACAGAGCCTTCGCGGACCGCGAGGTCTGGGTCCTGGACTTTGTGATCGAGCAGGAGGAAAACGTCTTTCCGATGGTCCCCGCCGGCGAAGCCATCGACCGGATGATCGGCGGCATGGCGTAAGCATTGCGGATTTCGGATTGCGGATTGCGGATTGGCGCGGCGAGAGCCTTTCCGCTTGCCGCCGCTAAGCGGCAGGGATAGAATCGCGGATTGCCGGACAGGCGGAGGTTGTCAATATGCGTCACGTCATCAGCACTATCGTGGAGAACAAGCCGGGCGTCCTGGCCCACATTGCGGGGCTGTTTGCCGGACGGGGATTCAATATCGACAGCCTCGCTGTCGGGGAGACCGAGGACCCGATGCGCAGCCGCATGACGGTCGTGGCGCGCGGCGACGATGCGGTCCTGGAACAGATCCGCAAGCAACTCGGCAAGATCATCGACGTCATCAAGGTGGTGGATTTCTCCGGCACCGACACCGTCGAGCGCGACCTGATGCTCATCAAAGTGGCCGCCAGCCCCGAGCGCCGCGGCGAGGTCTTCGAGATCGTCGAGGTCTTCCGAGGCAAGGTCGTCGATATCGGGCCGAAACATCTGACGCTCGAGGTCTCGGGCCCCGAGAAGAAGATCGAGGCCTTCGTGCACCTGATGAAGCCTTACGGGGTGAAGGAACTCGTCCGGACGGGCCGCATCGCCCTGGCCCGCGGCGCGTAGGGGCGTCGACCGAGCCCGCCGCGGGAGCGGCGGGTTATCACCAGCCGCCTTGGCACGTGACGTGCTAGGCTGAGGTGACCGGCGGCTCCCGCCGCCGGCTCGAACGCGAGAGCGACGCACGCGACACCATAAGGAGACAATCATGGCCAAGGTTTATCACGACGACGATATCGACATGACGCCGATCCTCGCGAAGACGGTCGGCATCGTCGGTTACGGCAGCCAGGGCCACGCCCAGGCGCAGAACCTGCGGGACTCCGGCGTCGGTGTCCTCGTGGCCGAGGTCGAGGGCACCGACAACTACCGCCTGGCGGTCGAGCACGGTTTCGAGCCGGCCACGGCCACCGAGGTCACCCGGCAGGCCGACCTCATCCAGATTCTCATCCCGGACGAGATCCAGGGACGGGTTTACGAGAAGGAGATCGCCCCGAACCTGACGGCCGGCAAGGCGCTCGGATTCAGCCACGGGTTCAACATCCACTTCCGCCAGATCGTGCCGCCCGAGGACGTCGACGTGATTATGGTGGCGCCGAAAGGCCCCGGCCACACGGTTCGTGGCGAGTTCGTCGATGGCGGCGGCGTGCCGATGCTGTTTGCCGTCCAGCAGGACGCTTCCGGCATGGCGCGCGCCACGGCGATGGCCTACGCCAAGGCCATCGGCGGCGCCCGCGCCGGCGTCCTCGAGACCACCTTCGCCGAGGAGACCGAGACCGACCTGTTCGGAGAGCAGGTGGTGCTGTGCGGCGGGGTGACGAGCCTCATCAAGGCCGCCTTCGAGACGCTCGTGGCCGCCGGCTACCAGCCGGAACTCGCCTACTTCGAGGTCCTGCACGAACTGAACCTCATCGTGCGGCTGCTTGTCCAGGGCGGCCTGTCGTACATGTGGTACTCGGTGTCGAACACGGCCGAGTATGGGGGACTGACGCGCGGCGACGTGCTCATCGATCAGGGAGTTCGCGAGCGGATGCAGAAGATCCTCTCGGACATTCAGGACGGCTCGTTCGCGAACGAGTGGGTCCAGGAGTGCAAGGCGGGCGGCGAGAAGTTCAAGCAACTCGAGGCCACAGAGCGCGCCCACCAGGTCGAGATCATCGGTAAGGAAATCCGGCGTCTGATGCCGTTCATCGACGCCAAAGAAGTGTAGCGCTATGTTGCGGACCGCGTGCCATCGTCAGTGTTGACGGTCCGCCTTGTCCTTCTGGATCCGCGTCAGGGCCTCCGACACGTCTTCGGCGAAGACGAAGATGGCATCGAGGCCGGTGGCCAGGAACACGCTCCAGACGCGGTCCCGCAGCGAGCACAGGAGGAGTTTGCGGCCGGTCTCGATCATCCGCTTCCGCAGGCGCAGCAGTTTGGAGATGCCGCTCGACGTCAGGAGCGCGAGGTCCGAGAAGTCGAGCACAACGTCGCGCTCCGTCTCATCAAGGCGCACGTTTACCTCGGCTATTTCTTCCGACAGCACCGGATCGTCGGTCAGTCTAACGACCAGCGTGTCTTCGTCCCATTGCTGTACGGCCATTCGATGCCCTCTTGTTAAGCCCCCCTCTATCGGCAGCGGAGGACGGCTGCCTCCGGCACTCCGGCCGCCTCGCGCGCGGCGGCCACGTCATCCAGAAATCGCCATGCGTCCAGTCCGTACCCGGCCGTCGGCGCCAGGCCCGGCACGAGCGACTGGAAGTAACCGTTCAGTTGACGCATGTGGAGTTCCCGGACATACTTGGCGGCCATCGACGCCAGAGCCGTGAAGAGACTCCACGTTTCGCACCGGGTGCGGATCGTCAGGTGCACCGGCGCCGCCGAACCGCCGCGATGAAGGCAGTAGCGGCTGACGGCCCGTGCTTCTTCGAGCGTTTCGACTCCGGTCATCGGGAAAGCGGCGGCCAGCAGGCCTGCATAGTATCGCCGACCGCCATGGCGATCCATCGTTACGTGGACAGGCTCGTGCGGCCATCGGTTCTGAACCTCGGTTAAGAGGTCTGCCGTCAGAGCGAACAGCGCGGCCGCCTTGTTCCGAGTGGTCTGAATCAGCCGGTTGAACCGCGCGGGCGAGGCGACGGTAACCCACAGTCCTGCGGCCGAAGCGCCGAGCCTCGCCAATCCTTCAGCCAGATGTTTTGCCGCCGTCCTGATTTCCTCGGCCTCCGTCGCCGCCGGCAGGGCCAGCCTCTGAGGACTGTCCCACGGCCGCGGCGCTGCGCCCCCAACCTGGTCCGCCCCGGAGACGGCCGTCACGGCGAGAAACGCCGCCAGCGACGAAGGTCTGGTGTCCATCGCCGCAAGGAATCCGAGGACGGCCCGTTCGAGGGTCGCGACGCCGCGACCGCCGTACGCCACTTTGGAATCACAGATGACGACACGCGAACTCGTGCCGGACGGCCGCTTGCGAACGTGCCCGCTCAAGGCTCCCCACAGGTTTGGGTCGGCAGCGGCGTCACCGTGGAACTTGCCGGCGGTCGCCGCTACGACGAGCGGTCCGAGATGCGGACCGTACCCCGCCTCGTCGATGCCGACCAGGATCGCCATGTGGAATCACCGCTCGCGCTCGACCGGGAACAACTCTCCCCCCGCGGTGCGACTGCCACTGATTCTACATCATTTCGTGCACGTCGGCAAGTTTGTGCTGGGGGTGGGCGGGGAGCGGTGATTTTCTTCGACACCCCACCGCCGGTTTGCGAGAATTGCGTCACGGCCGGCGGGAGGAAGGGCTGATGAGCGACTGGCTGTTGCGGCTGATGAGTTTCGGCGGACTTCTGGTGATGCTCGCCCTCGCGTTTGCCCTGAGCGAGAACCGCCGCAGGATCAGCCTGCGGGTTGTGCTGACGGGCCTCGGGCTGCAACTCGTCCTGGCCGTGCTGGTCTTCCTCACGGGAATCGGCAACCGTCTGTTTGCGGCAACCGACAAGGTGTTTGCCTTCTTCGTGGCAGCCAGCAACGAGGGAGCGGGGTTCCTTTTCGGCAAACTGACGACGGACCACACCCTCGGCGCCGTCGTGGCCTTCCAGGTGCTGCCGATTGTCATCTTCTTCTCGGCTCTGGCGGGCATCCTCTATCACTTCGGCGTCACGCAGTTGGTCGTCCGGGCCATGGCGCGCCTCATGCAGAAGGTCATGGGCATCTCCGGCGCCGAGAGCCTGGCATCCGCGCTGTTCGTCTTCTTCGGCATCGAGTCCACGACGGCTATCGCCCACTATATCCGCCGGATGACGCGCTCGGAGGTCTTCACGTTGATGACCGCCTTCATGGCAACGATCGCCGGGACGGTCATGGGGGCGTACGTCTCGTTCGGCGCCGCGCCGGGGCACCTCTTGACTGCCAGCCTGATGAGCGCGCCGGCGGCCATCGTGATCGCCAAGATCCTGATCCCGGAAACCGAACAGCCGCTCACGCGAGGACGTGTCCGGTTCGACCCGCCGCGCGAGTCGGTCAACGTTATCGATGCGGCCTCGAGCGGGGCCGGGCAGGGCCTGCGGTTGGCGGTCACCATCGGGGCGATGCTGATTGCATTCGTCGGACTCATCCATCTCGCGAACCTGATCCTCGGCGGGGCCTCCGGCCTGTGGCTGGACGAGCCGCTGACGCTCCAGCGCCTCCTGGGCTGGGCGTTCAGTCCGGTCGCATTCATCATGGGCGTGCCGTGGGAGGATGCGCAGGAGGTCGGTCAACTGCTCGGCACGAAGACGATCCTGAACGAGTTTCTGGCGTACGAGCAGATGCAGCCGCTCGTCAAGGCCGGCGTTATCGGCCCGCGCTCGGTTACGATCGCGACCTATGCGCTGTGCGGGTTTGCCAACTTCGGGTCGGTGGCGATCCTGGTAGGCGGACTGGGGATAATTGATCCCGACCGCAAAGGGCTATTTGCGCGGCTGGGGATATGGGCCCTCATCGCGGGTACGCTGGCAGCGTTCATGACGGCGTGTTACGCGGGAATGTTGGCGTAGGCGTAGGTTTGCCGCGCGGCGGGTCTCCCGACCCGCCGCGCCTCACTCGGATCAATAACGCGGCGCAGGCGATTGCAGGCTGGCGCCGGTTGCGGTATATAATGCAGGTCCGATGGATGCGGGAGTGGCGGAACTGGCAGACGCGCAAGGTTTAGGTCCTTGTGCCCTTCGGGGCCTGGGGGTTCAAATCCCCCCTCCCGCACCAGACACGAGCGCCGCCAGGGCTACTTTGTCATTTCTTTGAGGATTGATGTGAGTTTGCGTTTGAGGTCTGGCAGATCCCGCTCGACGGCAGCCCAGATTTCTTCGACATCTACCCCGAAGTAGTCGTGTACGAGGATGTTGCGCATGGCGATGATTTGCGGCCAGGGGATCTCCGGGTGGCGTTCCTGCAATTCGGCGGAAACCCTTCGTGCCGCCTCGCCCATTATCTGCACATGATGCACAGTCCACACTTGCACAAGTTCGTCAGTCTCAAACGCCTCCCGGCCGCGAGCCGCGTATTTTTCGACGTGCTCGATGGCCTCCAGCATATCTTCCAGTCGTCCGCGGTCGTCTTTCATAGGGCAACCGCCTCCCGTAGTACGCGCTCGCGAATTCGCGTGCGCAGTCCACGCTCGGTTACGACGTCCACCTTGCAGCCGAGGATCGCTTCGAGTTCAAGGAGCAGCGCCGCGTGGTCCAGCAGGCTGCGTCCCGGCTCCAGGTCGATCAGCAAGTCCAGGTCGCTTTCGGGCCCTGCCTCGCCGCGCGCTACCGAGCCGAAGATGCGAACCTTCCGCGCCCCGTGGGAGGCGGCGACACGCAGAATGTCTGCGCGTTTTTCTCTCAACAGCCGCTGCAAGTCCATTGTCTGCCCTTATGGAAACACGGAGTGTTACCATTGCAATGTTACGTCCGCAACTGCCCTTCGCCGGTGACGACCCACTTGTACGTGGTCAGGTCGCGGCAGCCCATGGGGCCGCGGGCGTGGAGTTTGTCGGTCGAGATGCCGACCTCGGCGCCCAGGCCGTACTCGCCGCCGTCCGAGAAGCGCGTCGTCGTGTTGACCATCACGCTTGATGAGTCCACGCCCTGAACGAAACGCCGGACCCGCCGGACGTCTTCCGAGACGATCGCATCGGTGTGTGCCGACCCGTACCGGGCGATGTGGTCGATGGCGTCCTGAACGTGCTCGACGACGCGGACCGCCAGCACGAGGTCCAGGTACTCGGCGTACCAGTCCTCGTCGGCGGCGGGTTTGGCGTCGGGCCAGATGCGGCGTGTCTCGTCGCATCCGCGCAACTCGACCCCCGCCTCCGACAGTCGCCGGCAGATGCGCGGCAGGAAACGGGCGGCGACGTGCTTGTGGACAAGCATCGTTTCCATGGCGTTGCAGACGCCCGGCCGCTGGACCTTCGCGTTGAAACAGATGGCCTCGGCCATGTCGAGGTCGGCCAGGTCGTCGACGTAGACGTGGCAGACCCCCTTGTAGTGCTTGATGACGGGGATGGTGGACCCCTCTGCGACCGCGCGGATGAGCGATTCGCCCCCTCGGGGCACGACGACGTCGATGTTCTCGTTTTCGCGGAGGAGAGCGGCCAGCAGGTCGCGGTCGCTTGTTTCGACCATCAGGACGGCATCGGCCGGCAGACCGTGGTTCGCCACGGCTTCCGCCAGCACGCGGTGGATGGCCAGGTTCGAGCGAAGCGCTTCCTTGCCGCCACGCAGGATGGCCGCGTTGCCGCTCTTCAGACACAGGGCCGCCACGTCGCTTGTCACGTTCGGCCGCGACTCGTAAATGGCCAGCACGACGCCAAGCGGTACGCGGACGCGCTCGATCCGGAGGCCGTTCGGACGGACGTAGCCTTCGAGAATCTCGCCGACGGGGTCCCGAAGGTCGGCGATCTCTTCCAGGCTGCGGGCCATCTTCTCGATCCCCTCGTCCGTCAGTGTCAGGCGGTCGATCATGGCGGAGGTGAGACCGGCTTCCCTGGCGGCGGCCACGTCGGCGGCGTTCTCCGTCTGGATGGTCTCAGAGCCCGCGTGAAGGTTCTCGGCCATGGCCCGCAGCGCGGCGTTCTTGGCGCCGGCGCCGGCGGCGGCCAGTTGCCTGGCGGCTGTACGGGCGCGGCGGCCGAGGGTCTGGGCCTCCTGCGACCAGTCCTCCTGGGACACGAGCGCGTCTCCTTACGGGGCGGGCAGCTTCTCGTTATGTTTTTCGAGGTTGAAGTTGACGGTGGGCAGCGGCTTGACCAGTTTGACGCCGGGCGGCACGCCGACCACGACCGGTTCACGGGGCAGCCACGAGCCGGGGTTGGGCTTATCGTCCGCCGTCAGGACGAGTTGGACGCGCACGTCCTGGGGCTTGAGGCGTTCGACGGCCGACGTGGGCCCTTCGACCTCCAACTCGACCCATCGGTCCGCCTCGGGTTGAAAGACGATGCGGTACCGATTCAGCATTTCGGGCGGCGCCGAGATGAGAATCGGCAGTCGCCCGAGCGCCTTCTTGGTGACCGCAGATTCCAGCGGTGCGCTGACCGTGACGGTGGCCGGGTCGAACGTTGCGTCGATGCCGTCGGGTCCGCCAAGATGGCGGTCGAGGGTGACTTTCTGCTCCACCTTCAGGCTTTCGGGAACGACATCGATGTTGAGAGGGGCCACGACGAAGTGCTTCGATTTGGGCAGCCGGTCGAGGTCGGCCTCCGCCACGCGTGCGGTGACCTCGTGCGGGTTGGCGGTTGCGGCTTTCGTGACGGCGCCGGTTACCTGAACGACGACGCGGACCTTCTCCACGGTGACGAGGCGGCTGGCGTTGGCATAGATCTTGCCGTCGAAAGCCGCCCCGTGCTCGTCCCGGATTTCGGTGACGGCGATGTGCCGACCGATCCAGTGCCGGAACCCATCGCGGGCGGGAAGGACCAGCGAATTGGACTTCAGTTCCGCTTCCGTGAGGTTAAAGCGGCACACCTTCTCTTGCGGCGCGGCGGTCAAACTCTGGAGTTCTCCCTTGGGACCCACGAACTTCACGGTCAATTGCGTCGGGTTGACGTCGCTGATGCGAAAGCCTGCCGGCCCGTTGATCGCGACGGGCACGAGGTATTCGCTCTCGCCCGTCTGCTCGAGGTCGGCCCAGACCCAGATAGCGATGGTCAGGACGACGACGGCCAGGAATGTGCGTATGCGTTCGCTCATGAGTCGGCCGGGTCTGTCGGTTCTTCGGGTTCAGGGGGCTTCAGCGTGTCGTCTGCGGCGAGCGAGTGTTCGGTGAGGGTGGCTTCCGCGCCGCGCAGGAGTTCGGTCAATCGTTCCCTGAGCCGGTCGGGCGTGATGGCCGATTCCAGTTTGCCGCCTTCGGCCAGCGAGATGTTCCCCGTCTCTTCGCTGACGACAACGACGGCGGCGTCGGTTTCCTCCGAGAGCCCGACGGCTGCGCGATGTCGGGTTCCAAGGTGTGGGTCGAGGATCGCATGGCGTGAGAGCGGGAACTCGCAGGCGGCGGCGGCGATCCGCCCGCCTCGGATCACCACGCCCATGTCGTGCAGCGGCGAGCCGGGCCAGAAGATCGTCGTCAGGAGTTCGCTCGTCAGTGCGGCGTCCAGGCGCGTCCCCGTCTCGATGAGTACCCCGAGACGGGTTTCGCGCTCCACCGCGATGATGGCGCCGATCCGATTGCGGCTGAGTGTGGTGGCGGATCGGGCGATCTGCTCCACGAAGGCTGAGGCGCCTTCCTTCAGGAAGAAGCGAAACAGCGGATTCTCACCCAATCGCATCAGGCTGCGGCGAAGTTCCGGCTGGAACACGATCGCCGCCAAGAATGCCATGGCCGGGACGAGAAGACGGTAAAGGTCCCTCAGCCGCTCCATGTGCAGGTAGTCCGACAACAGGCGCAAGAGCACAAAACTCGTCACGAGGAGGAAGACGAACCCGCGGACGACACGGGCGCCGCGCGTGCCCCTCAAGCCGCGGTAGACGAGGTAAATGAGCAGGGCGATGACGCCGAACTCGATCGCGTCGATCCACCCGAACGTCTCGTAAGTCCGCCCGAGGTAGTTCAGGATTTCGGTCATGGTGCGTTCTCGTCCACGTGGGCGACGGCGGCTGCGACGGCGAGGGCCTGGCGTACCTCGGCCACGTCGTGGACCCGCAGCACGAGCGCGCCGGCCGCCACGGCCAGGCTACAGGCGGCGGCGGTTCCGAACACGCGCTCCGACGGCGTTTTGACGCCGGCCAGTTCGCCGATGAAACGTTTGCGGCTGGGGCCGACCAGGATCGGAACGCCGAGCGTGCGACACTGACCGAGCCGCGCCAGGATCTCCACGTTATGCTGAAGCGTTTTGCCGAAACCGATTCCGGGGTCGATGACGATACCGTCCTCAGGCACGCCGGCGTCGGCGGCTATCTGCATTCCACGCCGCAGGTACCTACAGATGTCGGCCATCAGGTGGTCGTAATGCGGGTGGTCCTGCATCGAGCGCGGTTCGCCCAGCATGTGCATGATGACGACGCCTGCCCCGGTGTCGGCGACCGCGCCGGCCATGTCAGGGTCGCCCTGGAGGCCGGTGACGTCGTTGACGAGGCACGCCCCGGCCGCCACCGCTTCCCGGGCCACGCGTGCGTGGCGCGTGTCGATGCTGATGGGGGTGTCGATCCGCGAGGCGAGCGTCTCGACGACCGGCAGAACGCGGGCCAGTTCCTCCTCTTCCTCGACCGGATTGCTGTCCGGGCGTGTGGACTCGCCGCCCACGTCGATGATGTCGGCGCCTTCCTCGACGAGCCGCTCGGCACGCGCGACGGCGCTGCTCGACTCGAGCCATTTGCCGCCGTCGCTGAAACTGTCGGGCGTCACGTTCAGGATCCCCATGACGGCCGGCTCCGGGCCGACGGTCAATCGGCGTGCTCCCATGCGTATCTCGAAGCGGGTGCGGGCATGGTTGTCCAGGGCGTGTCGGACCTCTTCACCGACGGCCGCCGCGTCCGGCGCACCGTCGTCGAACCGCGCGATCAGCGTGTGGAACTGGTTCCTGGAACCGATGAGGACGATACCGTTCCGGGCGGCCCCGGATCCGGACCCGCGTTGCGGGAGAAGCACATCGCCGCCGACCTCAAGCATCTCGGCCTGCAGAAGGCCGACCTGCGCTATGGAGAGGTTCTCCAGTGCCAGTGCGACCGTGCCGATCCTGGGGAGCATGCGTTCGGTGGGCGGCGCAGTCTCATTGCGTCGCATTTCGTCGAGGACCGGCCTGACGTTCGCTGCCGCGATGACTCGGGCGTTCAGGTTCAGATGGGGCACGGCGCGGTCCCTCGCGCTGCTACGATGACGGCGGCGCCGATTGGGTCTCCGGTGCGTCGGGTTTGACCAGGAGATCGGGCCCGATGACCTGCTTGACTTCATCGGCGGTCATGATCTCTCGCTTCAGCAGTTCCTCGGCGACGCGCTGAAGCGCTTCCAGGTTCTGTTCGAGGAGTTGTTTGGCCCGTGCGTACTCATCGTTAATGATGTTCTGAACTTCCTCGTCGATCTTACGCGCGGTCGCGTCGCTGTGTTCTCTGGGACCGGAGATGCCGGATCCCCATAGGGCATGGTCGTCAGCCGGGGCGTAGCGGATGGGCCCGATGCGGTGGCTCATACCCCAGTCGCAGACCATCCTGCGTGCGAGTTCGGTGGCGCGGCGAATGTCGTCGGAGGCGCCGGAGGTGATATCGTCGCAGAGCAGTTCCTCGGCGATGCGTCCGGCAAAGGAGACGTTGATCTGGGCCAGGCACTGGCGGAGGCTGATTGTGTACCGGTCCTTCTCGGGCAGGAACATCGTCGCGCCCAGCATCACGCCGCGCGGAATGATGCTGACCTTGTGCAGCGGCTCGGAGTGCGGTTCCGTGAGCAGAGACATAAGGACATGGCCGGCTTCGTGGTAGGCGCTGAGGCGCCTGTCGGCTTCGTCGAGTGCGCGGCTGCGTTTGGTGCGTCCCCACCGGGTCTTGTCGCGTGCCTCTTCGAGGTCATCCTGCTGGACGGTGGTTTTGTCGAGCATGACGGCGCGGATGGCGGCCTCGTTGACGACGGCGGCCAGGTCGGCCCCGCTGAAGCCGGGGGTTCCGCGTGCCACGACGGAGAGGTTGACGGCGGGGTCCATCTTGACGTCCTTGACGTGGACCTTGAGGATTGCCTCGCGTTCGTGGACGTCCGGCAGATGGACAACGACCTCGCGGTCGAACCGGCCGGGTCGGCGAAGGGCCGGGTCGAGGATGTCGGGCCGGTTGGTGGCACCGACCACAATGACGTGCTCGTTGGTCTCGAAGCCGTCCATCTCGACGAGGATGGCATTAAGTGTTTGGGAGGTCTCCTGCCCGCCGCCCGACGGGAAGTCGCCGGTTCGTCGTCGGCCGACGGCGTCGATCTCGTCGAGGAAGATGATGCAGGGGCTCGATTCCTTGGCGGTCCGGAAGAGGTCGCGGACGCGGCTGGCGCCGACGCCGACGAACATCTCGACGAAGTCCGACCCACTGATGGAGAAGAACGGGACGTTGGCCTCGCCGGCGATGGCCTTTGCCAGGAGCGTCTTTCCGGTGCCGGGCGGGCCGACCAGCATCACGCCGCGCGGAATCCGGCCGCCGAGGGCGCGGAACCGCTCCGGCTCGCGCAGGAACTCGACGATCTCCTTGACTTCCTCCTTGGCGTCCTCGATGCCGGCCACGTCGTTGAACGTTACCTTAACGTGTTCCTTCTTGGCGAGGCGTGCCCGGCTGCGTCCGAAACTGAGGACACCGCCCGGCCCGGAGGCCGATCGCATCTGCCGCGAGATGAAGAACCAGATGATCATGACCACAAGGAGCAGCGGCAAGGCGCTGGCAAGGAACGTCTGCCAGAACATGGGATCGGCGGGGATGAAACTGCGGTTCTTCTCGTCGCGGAAGGCGGCTCGCAGTTTCTCGTTCTTTGTCAGTCGCTCGTTGAAAAGGGTCACTTCGTCGTCATGGAGGTGGACGGTGAACTCCTCGCTGTCGAACTCGTTCAGCCACTCGCCCGGCTTGATCTTTCCGTGGAGGACGTTGCCCTGGATCCAAATGGATTGCAGCGCGTCGGGCTTTGCCAGAAGGCGCTCCAGGTCGTCCCGCGAGAACTCGGCGCCGTCGGGCCATCCCTTGGTGATCACCCAGACCGCGAGCACCACCAGTCCGATGATGAGTCCCCATGCCAGCACGCCACGCAGGCGCGGCGTGGGTGGCTGCCCCTCCGGCTTGCCTTGTTTTTCCTCGAAATCGTTGCGGCTCATCGTACGGTTCTCTTCACCGGCGATTGTCTTGTGGCGTCGCGCTGCGGTGCGCGGCCACCGACCCGGTTACCAGTCCTTTTCCATGGCCTCGACAATGTGTTCTGCGAGTCGGCGTGTGGCCTCGACGGTGGCCGAATCGTGTATCTCGCCGATGGCGCCGGCGTACGTGGCGTCCCCGCTGACGTAATCGCGCCGCTTGAGGACCTCTCCCGTCCGCAGGTCTTTCCATTCGAACCAGCAGGTGATGATGACCTGGACGTCCTGCGGCCGGTCGGTATCCGTATCTTCCGTGAGGACGGGAGCGTACAACGTGGTGACCTCGCCGCGCAGTTCGGTGTCGGCCCGCTTACGGTCGTGGACGACCTTGTAGGGCGTGCGGAGTTCGATGAACTTGACGATCTGGCGTGAGAGGTCGAATTCGAGTTCCCTGCGGAACTCCTTCGACGAGAAAATGGGGACGGCGACCGTTCGCACGTCGCTGCGATGCAACGGCTGCATGGAATAGCCACACCCCGCCGCCAGCACGGCAGCCGTAGAAAGAACCATCGCCATAGCACGTACGGTGTTCACTTGGTTGGCTCCTGCCCGTCGGTCTCCTCGGCCGTGCTCTCCGGTTCTGCGGTTGGTCCCCGCTTGCCGGCGAACCTGGCCGGAACGCCCATCTCCATCGGAGTGGCCAGGAACTTCCCGGCCTTTCCGCTCCACGGCGAGTCGGCGAACCGCCCGCGCAATCGCTCGGCGTAGAAAGCCGCCGCCAGCGGCTGTCCGGCACGGTTGTATCGGGCGGCAACCTCGTAAAGCGACTGGGCCTGTAAGTCGCGCACCTGGACGAGCAGTTCCGGCACGCCCTGGCGTGCGGCCTGGTCCGGGAACTTCTTCTGATACTGCCGCAGCCGATCGTACGCCAGCCGCAGACTCGTTACATCATACCGCGGGCCTCTGCAGTTTTCGATAGCGCATTTGGCCCGCTGAAGTTCCGCGTGAAGGATGGCGTCTCCGTTGGGATACTCGCGGCAGTATTTGTCGTAGTAATCCTCGGCCTCGGTCCATTTGTGCTTCGACCAGTAGTAGTCGGCGATCCGAAGGACGACGTCGTCGGCCAAGTCTCCGGCCGGCTGGTGCTCGTACACGCGGCGCAGGATCTCGATGGCCTCATCCTCGCCGGACAGAAGGGGCATGCCGAGGATGCGGCGGCGTACGGGACCGAGGAACAACTCGGCGATCTCGATCTCCTTCAGCAGCGCGTCGCGGTAATGGATGCTCCCGGCGTACCAGGTGATAAGGTCCTCGTATTGCGCGTACGCCTTGTAATACTCCTTCCGCTCGAACAGTGACGCGGCCCGCAGCCAGATGGCCTCTTCGCGGTGGGCCGACTCGGGGTAATCCTTGATGAGTTTTTTGAAGTCCTTTTCCGCGGTGCGGTGGTGACCGGCGCTGAGCCTGGCTTTGGCCTGGTCGAAAAGGGTCTTGTCGGCACTCGGATCCGGTTCCCGTTTCCACCACCGCCGCTTCCACCATGGTGTCTCGGCATCGGCCGGTTTTTTCGGTTCCGTCGGCGTCGTGGCAGGAGGTCTGGCTTGGGGCGGCCCGGGCGTCTTGGGTTTCGGCGTGGGCGGCGGCGCCGGCTCTTTCGGTTTTGGAGTCGGCGGAATCGGTTCCTTCGGCGGCTTGGCGGGCGGCGTCTTGGTTGAAGGCAGAGGCGGCTCCGACGGGTCCACGTACATCCACCGGCCGTTGCGCCACAGCCAGCCCGCCCGGACGCTGAGTGGGCAGCCCAGGAGCAATCCAACGACCGTCAACCAGATGACAGCGCGTCGCACGTCAGTTGTCCTCCCGCCTGGGCAGCCATCCGCCGCTTCCGCCGCGGTCATCGTGCCCGCGGCGACGGCCCGTCCATTATAACGCCTCAAAGGCCTCTGGGTAGTTAAACGTATCTGGCGGCCGACAGTTCTTTCCCGGCCAACTCCGCCACGCTCGCCACCAGGACGTCCCGCATCTGACCGGCGGTGCCCCGGCTGAGCCGTACGCGCCGGACCTCGCTCCAGTCGGCGTCCGCGAGAAACGTCATGGCCTGGGCGGTCTTGGCGGTCAGGCGATGGATCTTTCCCTTTCCCAGAGGGCGGCACTGCCGGCACACCGGACCACCCAGGCCGGCACTGTACTCGAGGGGCTTCCGGCTGTCGAGCGGCCGGTCGCACTCGACGCACCGGGCCATGTCCGTCCCGTATCCGAGCAGCGCCAGCAGCCGCCATGCAAAGGCGAACGTGACGGCCCGGCTCGCCTCGGCTTCGGCCTCAGCCAGCACCTCGAACGTTCGGACCACAAGGTCGAAAACAGGCGGCTGGGGGTCAAAGTCCGGCACGAGCGCCGTGACCAGTTCCGTGGCGAGCGACGCCCCGTAGAACGCCGGCAGTTTTCGGCGCAGTCCGTCGAACCGGTCGGTCTCGTACAGTTCCATCAACGTGGCCAGGCGGTTCGGGTTGCTGACGCTGAAGACCGCCTCGCCGAGCGTCCATCGGTCGAGCGGGCCGTTGAACGGATTCTGTCCGCGTTTCGATCCCTTCGCCAGACACCTGAGACGGCCCACCTCGCGTGCCAGCAGTTCCACGACCTGGCTGGTCTCGCTCCAGTCGCGGCATCTTAGCAGAAGGACCGTTGACTTATGGACGGGCACCGGCGTCTCCCGTGGCGAGTTCGATCCTCAGTCGCATAATCCGCCGCACCCCGGCCTCCAGAACGGTGATCCGGAGCCTGTTGTGTTCAAGCGATTCGCCGGCCTTCGGGATGTAGCCGAGGCGGCTGAGCACAAACCCGCCGACGGTTTCATAATCATCGTTTTCCGGCAGGTCCACGTTCAATTCGTCGTTCAGTTCATCGATGTGGACGCGTGCCTCGACCTCGAAGGCGTGTTCCGCGACGCGGCGGATCGATTTCGGCGGCTCCGGCTCGTACTCGTCCACGATCTCGCCGACGATCTCCTCGAGGACGTCCTCGATGGTCACGAGGCCCGACGTGCCCCCATATTCGTCCAGCACAACCGCCATGTGAACCTTGTTGACCTGGAACTCGCGCAGCAGTTCGTCGAGCGGCTTGGTCTCCGGGACAAACAGGGCCCCGCGCATCACGTCCTCGACGGTAAGGTGCTCGGCGTTGTCGGCGGCGGCGCGGTCCAGGAGGTCCTTGGCGTAGAGAATGCCGACGATGGTGTCGAGATTGCCCTTGGTGGCTGGGATGCGGCTGTAACCGGATTCGGCGATAAGGCGGCGGGCGGCCTCGACACTCTGCTTGGCGTCGAGGCTGACCATATCGGTCCGGGGCGTCATGATCTGGCTGGCGTCGGCGCGTCGGAACTTCAGGACGTTCTCGATCATGTCCACCTGGTCTTCTTCAATGGCGCCTTCGCGTTCGCCCTCGTCGGCAGCGCTGACGATTTCCTCCTCGATGTCGCTACCGGGCGCCGCGTCCTTCGGCACGCCTGCCAGCCGCCGCACCAGTCCGTCCATCATCCGGAACACAACCAGGACGGGGGTAAGGATCGCGCGGCAGAGGTGGCAGGCGGGCAAGACGGTGGCCAGGACGTTTTCGGCAGCGACATTCGCCCACGCCAGTGGAATGACTCCTGCGACGACCACACCCACGACCGCCGCTACCGCCCCGCCGATCAGCCAGCCGCCCACGCCCGGGCCGAACCGACCCGTCGCCCACACCTCCACCAGCACGACCAGCGCCACGACGCTCGCGATGTGCAGCGACCGGGTCATCTGAAGCAAGTTGCCGTGATGCCGGGACAGGCGCGGGAGTTCCGCGAGGCGGCCTTTCCGCTCGAGCGCCTCCTCGAGTCGGGCCCGAGAGAACGAGCGAAGGGCGTTATGGGTCAGCGCAAAGAACACGGCGAAGCCCGTTGCCGCCAGACCCAGTGCGAACCATAGGTAGGGCTGCAAACGGGTCCTCCTACTGAACCGACGCTCCACCGGCGTACACGCATGGGAAACCGAACTCGGCCAGAAAGACGTCTTCCCGTGCGTGCATGCGTTTGGCGTCCTGCGGCGTGCGGTCGTCGTAACCGATCAGGTGGAGGAGTCCGTGCACGAGGTACAGGAGCAGTTCGGCCTCCGGGTTGCCGTGGATGGCTTTGGCCTGCTCAAGGGCGCGTTCCGCCGAGGCGATGATCTCGCCGTTGATGCCGCCGTTGTCGCTCGCGTGGCCCCCGGGCCAGTCGAGGTCCTGGAGGGGGAAACTGATGACGTCGGTTGGGGCGTCGCGGCCGAGGTACTCGTTGCTGAGATCGCGGATGTGCCGATTGTCCGTCAGGACGATGCTGAGGCTCTTGGCCGACCGGCCTTCCTCTTTGATAACGTGTCGGACGACCTGAAGAATGAGTTTCTTATCGAGGCTGACGTGATCCTGTAGATCCGTAATCTCGATCTTGGCCATGGCTACCCGTGCCCTTGCGTGTGTCTCCCGGTCAGCAGATCATTGGGTCGTATCTCCGTCATCCCGCGAACGCCTCCCCGGCCGCGCGTCAGTCCCGTTCGGGGGGTGAGAAACGTTGGGTTCCTGCGCCTGCGTATCGGCTCCCGCGTCGGCGGCGTTTTGCTCAACGCCGGCATTGGCTGCCGTCCCACCGCTTTCGTCGGCCTCGTCCCGGGACGGATAGGAGACACGGCCATGATAAACCGAAAGGAGGGTCTTCGTCAAGGTCTCCTCAATCTTGTGAAGGTCGTTCAGCATCAGGCTGCAGTTGTCCAACTGGCCGTCCAGGAGCCGTTTCATAATCATGTCGTGCACGGTCGTGCCGATGCGGGTGGCGCTCTGCTCCTTGAGGCTGCGTGTCGTGCTTTCGACAGCGTCGGCCAGCATGACGATGGCGGTCTCGGGGGTGCGCGGCTTGGGACCGCCGTAGCGGTAGTCGGATTCGTCGGGTGGTTCCTCGCCGGCCTCCCGGGCCTGCTGCTTGGCCTCGTGGTAGAAGAACTCCATAAGCGTTCTGCCGTGGTGCTCGCCGATAAAGTCCTTGATGACGGGCGGCAGGCCGAGACGGTCGGCCATCTCCTGCCCGTCCTTGACGTGGCTCATGATGATGAGGCGGCTCATGGCGGGCGTCAGGCCTCCGTGCGCCTGGTCGCCTTCCTGATAATTCTCGACGAAGTACCGGGGCTTGTTGGCCTTGCCGATGTCGTGGAAATAAGCGCCGACACGTGCCAGCAGGCCGTTTGCGCCGATGGCCTCGGCAGCCGCCTCGCTCAGCGTCCCGATCAGCAGGCTGTGAGCATAGGTGCCCGGCGCCTCCAGCGCCAGACGCTTCAGGGCAGGCTGGTTGACGTCGCACAATTCCAGCAGGCTGATGTTCGTGACGATGCCAAAGAGTCGTTCGATACCCGGCAGGATCGCCAGCATCACGATCCCGGCGGCCAGGCCGGCGCAGAAGCAGAGGAACGACGGCCAGAGAACGGCGGGCGGCACCATCCCCAACGGCATGTCGGCGTAGTCCAGTCGCCAGAAGGCCAGCGCACTGCGAACCACGAGGAAGACGAGGCCCGTCAGGGCGCCTACCTTAACCAGTTTCGACCGGTTGTTGATCTCGCCCAGGGTCAGGATTCCGACCCCGGTGCCGGCCACGGCCATCAGGACCCAGTCCAGGTCCGCCCGCGTGGCGACCGAAATCAGCAGGACAAGCGTCCACACCATCGCCAGGGCAAACGTCTGGTTGTACGCGATGGCCACGATCATACCGGCGGCTGTCACGAGGAACGTGGAAACGGCGGCCGGCCCGGCAGCCGTGCCGCCCGCCTGAGTTGCCAGTTTAGAAACGCCCACCACCAGCAGCGACAGGATGACCAGCATCAGGCTCCGCGGGACGCTCCGGGCAATGTTCGGCTCGACGCGAGCGGTGTGGCCTGCCTGGAGGAAAACCAGGACGGCCAGAATCGCAATGGCACTGACCCAGGCCAGGCCCGTCCGCAGCCACCCGAGCCGCGCCAGGTGCGCCTCCTGTTCCTGGTTGAGGACCTCCAGGTCGGCCTCCGTGATCGCTGTGCCGGCTTCGACAAGCGTCGTGCCGGCCTTGCGCAGGATCGGGACCGGCTGAACCTTACGCCTGACGTCGGCACGGCTGTTCTCTGTTTTCGCCTGGTCGTACACGAGCATCGGACCGACCCGGGGCGCCATGGTGACGGCCACCAGCCCGACGCCTGAACTGCCGAACACCGGCTGGAGCATCGGGTCGATGAGACGTTCGATCCGCGACCGGATGCGGTCGGTCTGCGTCGGCGTCATGACCTTCTCAAGCGCCACGGTCTGGTCGCCCTCGGGCAACTGGACGACGATCCTGGCGGTCGGCTCTTCGAGGACAGCCCCGGTATCCGACGAGAGCCCGACAGGCAGTTGCTTCCGGATGTCGCGGAACCGCGCAATGCGAGCCGAGGCGCGCTGATAGTCCTCTTCCCGGATGATCGGCAGACTGAGTGGTTCGGCCAGTGTGGCCGTAGCCTTGGCGATGGCTTCCTGGACGACCGGCAGGTTCGCTGCGTTCTCGCCGAGCGCGGCTTTGACCGCGCTGAACATGTCGGCGTTCACCTTCCAGGCATCACGGGACGCGGCGGGTATCTCCTCGAGCGTCTTGGCTTTGACGACCTCATCCGCGAGCGAAAGCAGGCTCTCGCGCAGCGCAATCGCCTGCCGCGCGTCCGGGCTGTACAGGCCGGGCACCCGCACCAGTGCCGTCAGTTCCGTCACGTCGGCGGTGACCTGTCGGTCGATATACTCGAAGTCAACGCGGGACAGGATCGGGTAGACCGTCCGCTCGCCCTTGCGGAATGGCAAGGGCGGTCGCGGCGCCTGGACGATGAGCAGCGTGCCAATGAGAAAGATGAACAGGATACCCACCTGCCAGCGCACCTGGGAGGACTTCAGATGGCCGTACCACGGCACCTCGCCTTCGGGCAGCAGCCGATCCACGCGCCTCGGTTTGGGCCGTTTACGATTCCATAGGGCCATGGGTCATTCCTGCTTGGCCGTGTTGGCTTTCACCGTGCCCCGCGTCCGTCGGCGCGGCGACCGGTCCTCGCTGCCGCGCTCGCCGTGCTCGTAGGCATCGACAATCTCCTGAACGAGCCGGTGCCGGACGATATCGCGGCGCGTCAGTTCCACCAGTTGGATGCCGTCGATGCCGGCCAGTTTCTCCCAAGCGTCGACCAGTCCGCTCTTGCGGCCTTCTTCGAGGTCCACCTGGGTGATGTCGCCGGTGACGACCATCTTCGATCGCATTCCCATGCGTGTCAGAAACATCTTCATCTGTGCG
>CAYVAM010000067.1:0-19674 GCA_964449275.1 uncultured Anaerolineales bacterium | reverse complement strand
CCGCCTTCTGGCTCGACGGGCCGCAGGTCGATATCAACCCGCGCGGCCCGTGGCGCACCGGCATGATCTGGGACGAGACGCGCGGCAGCAAGCGATGGCTCTGGCCCAAGGTGCCCAAGGGCAAGTGGGTCAACAAGTCGATGGCCAGGCCCGGAACCAAGTTCCACTACAACGACGACTCGCCCGCATGGAACGACCTGGAGATCACCTGCGTCGGCACGCGGATGAAGGCCGTCCTGAACGGCGTCACGGTGATGGAGTACGACGGCAAGGGTGTTCTCGACGACGACGTTCACAAGAAGCACAACGTCGGCATGACGGGCCACGTGGCCCTGCAGATCCACCGGGGCGACCAACTCCGGATCCGTTTCAAGGACATCTTTATCAAGGACCTGGCGAAGTGAACCGCGGGCAATACCGGAGCCTCGGCGGTAACTAATACTACAACGCTACTTCGTGCGCGGCGGGTACCCTTCGACAGGCTCAGGGCAGGCTCCGACCCGCCGCGCAGGGACCGAAGCATCGCTGCTAACGGGGGCTTGGCACGATGAACGCAATCGACTACGCCGTCATGGCCGCCTTCTTCGCCGGGCTCATCGGCGCGGGCGCCTGGGCCAGCCGCCGCCGCGCGTCGCGCCGGCAGTTCTTCCTGGCGGGGCGGGGGCTGACGTGGCCGTTCATCGGCTTTGCCCTCATCGCCATTAACGTCGGGGCGCGGTACGTCATCGGCTTCGCGGGGGCGGGGTACAAGACGGGCGTCCTCCTCGGCCAGTACGAGATCGTCTCGGTCCTGAACCTGCTGGTCCTCGTCTTCTTCCTGCTGCCGCTTTACCGGGCGAGCGGCATCTACACCATGCCGCAACTCCTGAAGCAGCGGTTCGGCGACTCGACGCACCTCATCTACAGCGTCATCGCCATCGCTGCTATCTTCCTGACGGTGCCCGCCGGTACCTGCCTCCTGTCGACCACGCTCTCACAGGTCACCGGCACGAACATGTGGGTATACGTGGCGCTGATCGTGCCGGTGTGCGTGCTGCTGACCGTGTGGGGCGGCCTGAAGTCGGTCGCCTTCACCGACATGATTATGGGCGTGGTGATCCTCGTGGGCGGGTCCGTGGTCACGTGGGCGGCGCTGGCGCACGAGAAGGTCGGCGGTCTGGCGGGCCTGGCCGAACAGATCCGGGCCGAGACGCCGGAACTCCTCGAAGCGTTTCGCGAGGGCGGCTTTATCCCCTGGCAGGCCGTCTTCACGGGCGTCTTCGTCATCGGCCTGTGGTTCTGGTGCATCGACCAGACGCGGATGCAGATGGTGCTGGCGGCCAGGACGCTGAACGACGGCCGCCGCGGGGCACTGCTCGTCGGGTTTCTCAAGTTCCTGACGGCGTTCCTGGTGCTCGTGCCGGGTCTGTGCGGACGGCTCATCTACCCGGACCTCGACCGTCCCGACGGGGTGTACGGCCTGCTCCTCAGGGACCTGATGTCGCCCGGCGTCCTGGGCCTGGTGGTGGCGGGCCTGGCGGCGGCGGTCATCTCGACGCTCATGTCGCTCTTGAACGCGGCGGCCTCGATCTTTACGAACGACGTGTTCAAGCGGCTGACGTCGAAGACGACGTTCGAGCGGCGGGCGATCCTCTCCAGCCGCCTGTTCGTCGTCGCCGGCGGCGCCCTGACCTTTGCAGGCGTGGCCGTCTACGCCCAGTACGGCACCGTCATGCGGGTCCTGCTGACGGTGTACGGCCTGGTGGCCGGGCCGACACTGGCGGTGTACCTGATGGGCATCTTCTGGAAACGGGCGAACGCGGCGGGGGCCAATCCGGCGCTGGTCATCGGCCTCCTCTTCAGTTTCAGCGCGCCGTACCTGCCGTGGTTCGAGGGGGTGAACCACCATTATCGGTGCCTGATATCGTTCGGCCTGACGGTGGCTATCATGGCGATCGTGAGCCCGCTGGCGGCGGCGCCGGCGGCGAGCCGGCTCCAGCGGACCACCTTCGCGTGGTACCTGAAGCGCCGCCGCGAAGTCGAAGCCCTTGCCGCCACGCCCGAAGGCCACGAGGGTGAGCCCGTCCGCGACCCGTGGTACCTGGACTACCGCCTGTGGAGCGTGCTGCTTCTGGTCCTGCTTCTGGCAACGTGGTGGCTGTTCGGCCTGGCGCGCATCTGGCAGGGATTCGATTAGTGTTCTGTCCCACGTGAAATGGTGTGTGTCACCGGCGGCTTGCCCGCCAGTGCCTTCTCGCTGCTCACGAGACACTGGCTGACAAGCAGCCAGTACGGTAGGGTGGGTGCTCTGCACCCACGCGGAGACTGGAGACGTGACGACCATGCCCGAGATGACCAGCCGCCGGCGCATCGCACGGATCCTGCGCCGCGAGCCGGTGGACCGCGTCGGGGCGCACGAGAGTTTCTGGGACGACACCCAGCGCGGGTGGGCCGCCGACGGGCACGTCCGCGAGGACGAGTCGCTCGAGGACCACTTCGGCCTGGACCTTCGCCTGCGATGGCCGTTCAAGATGGTGGCCGACCTCGACTTCGAGGAAGAGATCCTCGAAGAGGACGACGAGCGGAAACTCGTGCGAACCGGCAACGGGGCCGTCCTTCGCTGGTGGAAAGAGCGGTCCGGCACGCCGGAGCACGTGGACTTTCTCGTCAAGGACCGCGCCGGGTGGGAAGAGCACATCCGCCCGCGCCTGACGGACGCCGGCGCCTACCGCCGCCGCATCGACTTCGAGGGTTACCGCGAGGTCCGCGAGAAATGCCGGCGCGAGGACCTCTTCTTCTGCTGGGGCGGCGTCAACGTCTTCGAACTCATACACCCCGTCTGTGGACACGAGTACATGCTTATGGGCATGGCACTCGACCCCGATTGGGTGGTGGACATGTGCAACGTGTACGCCGACCTGACGGTGAACCTCCTGGAGATCCTCTTCGCCGAGGAAGGCCCCCCCGACGCCTGCTACTTCTTCGAGGACATGGGGTTCAAGGGCAAACCGTTCATGTCGCCGACCATGTATAAGGAGATCGTGTGGCCGGCCCACGCCAAGACGTTCGACTTCGCCCACTCGAAGGGACTGCCGGTCATCCTCCATTCGTGCGGGTACGTGGAGCCGCTCGTGCCGGGGCTGATTGAAGCCGGCATGGATTGTCTCCAGGCGATGGAAGTGAAGGCCGGCATGGACCTCGTGAAGTTGAAGCGTGAGTTCGGCGACCGGATCGCCTTCTTCGGCGGCATGGACGTCCGCGCCCTTGAGACGAACGACCGCGCCCAGGTCGAAGCCGAACTCGCCGCCAAACTCCCCGCCGCCATGGAAGGCGGCGGCTACATCCTCCACACCGATCACAGCGTCTCGACCCGCGTCAAGTACGACACGTACAAGTTCTTCCTCGACCGCGGCCGCCAGATGGGCACGTACTGAGCAGGCGAAAGGGGGCAACCATGACTCAGACTGATAAGCCGCTGCCGCCGGTTCCGAGTCCGGGCCCGCCGCCGGTGTATCCCGCGCCGCCGCCGACGAACGGGATGGCCGTCGCCAGCCTCGTTCTGGGGATCGTGTCGCTGGCGTGCAGCCAGTGCATTACGGCCATACCCGGTGTGATCTTCGGGCACATCGCCCTGAAGCAGATCCGCGAGTCGGGCGGCACGCAGGGCGGCCGAGGGATGGCCATCGCCGGACTGGTGACCGGGTACATCAGCCTCGGCCTCGTCGCCGTCGTGCTGCTTGCTTACGGTATCATCGCGCTGGTGGCGCTTCTTGGTGTGGCGGTGAGTGCGACCGCCTGACGTGTCATGCAACCCCGACGGTGCAAGAGGGGACACCCGGCCGGTTGGTTTGCTGTTCGCCCCGCAAGGGGCGGCTGCTCTGTAGCCACGGGCGCGAGCCCGTGGTGGAAGGCAGTTGTCTTTCCCGGTGAAGCCCCGGAGGGGCGATTGAGACTTCAGTCGCCCCTCCGGGGCTCCGGCTTTCCTCACACCGCCAACACCACGGGCTCACGCCCGTGGCTACAGTTCAATCGTGCCTGACGGCACGGATAGCCGGGGACGTGTCGCGAAGCATCCCCTTGCTCTCTCGCACCGTCTGCGCCATACTTGAGGGTGACCGGGATACGTGACTCGGGTCGCTGGCGGTCCGATCCGAAGGAGGCGAGCCATGAGGCCAATGGCATTTCACGATCGAGTGTGCAGAACCGCGCGGGGTGGGTCTGGGCACCCACCGCGCGGGGAACCCGCGTTGGCGCCCCGTTTGGCGCGGCGGGTACGGAGACCCGCCGCGCAACACGCGCAGGGAACCCCGAACGGCTCCCAACGTCTTGTGCAGTTTGCGCTGCGTGCGGCCGGCGTGGCCGCGATCGTGCTCGTTTTTGCGGCGGCGCCGGGATGCTCGACGGCGGCCGAGAGCCCGGCGCCGGCCGAGCCGAAAGCGGCCGCGGTCGCGGTCGCGGCATCCGCGAAGATTGAAAAAGGCGATGCGCCGAGCGCCAAGGCCGACGAAACGGCCGAGAAGACCTGGACGCCGCCCAAGTTCACCGCCCGTCAGAAGGAACGCGACCGCATGGTCAAGGTCATCAAAGGCTACGGCTGCACCGACAAGGCGGTCCTGGCGGCCATGGCGGCCGTGCCCCGCCACGAGTTTGTGCCCCGGTCGGTTCGCTCGGAGGCCTACATCGACAGCGCCCTGCCGACCGCGCACGGTCAGACCATCTCGCAGCCGTACATGGTGGCCGAGATGACGCGGCTGCTGCGCGTAAAGGCCGGCGCGAAGGTCCTGGAGATCGGCACCGGGTCGGGGTACCAGGCGGCCGTCCTGACGCACTTCACGCCGCGCGTCTACACCATCGAGATCGTCAAGCCCCTGGCCGTGACGGCCGCCAAGCGCCTGAAACGCCTCGGGTACGACCCGGTCAAAGTCCGGCACGGCGACGGCCACTTCGGCTGGCCGGAGGAGGCCCCGTTCGACGCGATTATCGGCACCGCCGTGGCGGGGAAGGTCCCGCCGGCCCTTATCGAGCAACTCAAAGTGGGTGGGCGGATGGTCATCCCCATCGGGCCGACGCACGGTATTCAGCGGTTGATGCTGGTCGAGAAGGATGCGCCGGGCGTCGTGCGGCAGCGGTCGATCATGCTCGTGCGGTTCGTCCCGATGCTCCACAAGGACCCGACGGAGAAGTAGCCTGCCGACGGCGGAGGGCCTTTGCAGGGCGGGGGGACCGGCGCCGGCTTCAGTCCCCCGTATCGGGCGAGTGTGCGAAGCGCAGCCGCGCTCCGACGCCGGACGGCAGGTAGTTGTCCCCGAAGGCGTTCTTCATCATCTGCCGAGTCGTCTGGCCCGAGCAGTGACACGGTGCGACCTGGCCCACGCCCAAGCGTCTGAGGCTCGCGATCACGTCGGCGATGCGGCGGCGTGAGGCCCCGCCCATGTGAAAACCGCCCAGCACGGCACGGACCGGCAGGTGGGCGTGCTCTTTCGCGGCTTCGACCATCCGGGCGACGCCGGGATGCGCGCAGCCGGTCACGACGATCAGCCCCTTCGCGCCCTTCACGTAGAGGCCCTGTTCCGGGATGCCGCCGTCGAGGACGCCGGTCGTCCAGGCCCGGTCGCAGATCTTCGAGGGGCGCTGCGTTTCGACGACCGTGGCCCCGGCGTCGCGGACCCCCTGCTTCACTTTTTGCGGAAACGCTTTCGGCAGGAAGACGCGGACCTTCGGGTTGGCCCGGAGGAACGCGCCGAGCCCGCCGAGGTGATCGAAATGAATATGCGAGATGACGACGGTGCGGATGTCCTTCGGGTCGATCTTACATTTGGCCATATTTTCGAGCAGCAGGCGTCCGTCGCCGCCGGTGTCGAAGAGGATGGTCTGCGGCAAGCCCCGCACGACGCATGCGAAGCCCCAGGCGGTCCCCAGTTGCGGATCGAACGGATTGTTGTCGTAGACGATGGTAATCACGAGTCTGCCTCCCGTCTCGGCTTTGGGCGTTGGCTTCGGCTCGGCCGATGGTGAGCAACGCGCCGACGCGATGACGAAGGCCAGCGCCGCCAATAAGGCCAAGCGACGACGGTGTCTTGTGGCTGACGCTCGCAACCTCATCTCTCGCCCCTTCCGCGGCCGGATTGGCGGGGGGATCAGGCACACTCCCGCGCATCGGCCGCCGCGTGGCCTCGGGCCGCCGCACCAAGATCAGGCTGTGGATCCGGCGGTCTTCATGACCTTCGCGACGCGGCCGGAGAAGTCGTCGATCTCGGCCTCGCTCAGGAAGCCGACGACCATCGCATCGACGCGCCCCGGGCCCATGGCGAAACGGATCGACTCGTCCTTCTTGTGGTCGTCGTCGCGGAAACGGCCCTCGCCGATCAGTTTCATGCCGAGGACGCCTTTGCCGGCCGCGCCCAGTTTCTTCAGGATGGGCGCGACCTTCTCGGGCGGGGCGTCCATGGCGGCCCCGAACGCGTTGACCCGTGCGTGGACCACGTCGACCCACGGGCTCTCGGCGGCCGCGTTCATGGCGTCGAGCGAGTGGCACGAGATGCCGTGGGCCCGGATGATGCCTTTGGCCTTGAGGTCCTCCAGGAGGTCCATCTGCTTCTTCTGCTCGTCGGGCCAGGTCTTGGAGGTCATGCAGTGGATCTGGACGACGTCCACGTAGTCGGTGGCCAGTTCCTTGCGGAACCGGTCCAGGAGGATGTTGGCCCCCGGCCGCTCGCGCTCCGGCACGCCCCCGCGGCGGACCCAGATCTTCGAGACGAGGACGTAGGAGTCGCGCGGCATTTTCTTGAGGGCCCGCCCGACGTACGGGTGCGTGCCGTACATGTCGGCCATGTCGAAGAGGCGTACGCCGCGATCGTACGCCGCACGCAAGAGTTCCTCGAACCGCTCGCGGCCCAGACGGGTCTGGTCCGAGTTTCGCCCCCCGCCTCGCATGCCCGTGCCGAAACCGACGCGGCTGACCTTCAGGCCGGTCTTGCCGAGCGGGACGATCTCGAACGGGCCGGGCGGCCCGACGGCGACGCGTCTGGCATCCGCGCCGGAGCATCCGAGGATCATGCCCCCCGCACCGGCGAGGGTCGTCGTCAGAAACTTGCGGCGATCCATCTTCATCGCGATAGCCTCCAGTGGCGGTCCGTTGCCCGATGACTATACGCCTTGACCGCTCCGGCGGGAAGCACAAAGACGAAGCGGTTCCGCATTCGGGAGGATACAGGGGTTGACCTGCGCCGCCGGCCGACGGCGGCTCTCAATCACCTGGAAACCGTCGCCAGGATGGGCAAGGCGAAACGCGCGGTCTTGTGACCGCTTTTTTCGATTTCTGATCGCATTCGCGGAAGTGTCGTTTTCACCACACCACACATCCGGGCCGCACGGGGACCGACCACACCGGCAACCGACAGTAGGCCTGCGATCCCATGCCTGAGACGCCAACTGCGGGAATTTCGGCCCAAACTCCGCGCCTGAAAACCGCCCCCCTCTCCGCGAGCGGTCTCGGAAGTTGCAAAATCCGGCGCACAGATGCTTGCGGACGCCCTGTTTTGCTGTATAATAGAAAGGCTCGCGTGACCCGATTTCGGGAGTTTGAGAGGAGACTAGCCATGCGGGACTGCTATGTGATGATCGCCGCTGCCGTGTTGCTGGCCGCCGGATGGGCTGTGGCCGCCGAGCCTGGGGCCGAGAAGCCGGCCGCCAAGGCCGACCCGGGCCAGCCGTCCAGCGACGCCGGGTTTTTCAGCGAACTGGGGTTCAAAGACGTAGCCACCGCCGCCGATACGGCCCGGGCCTTTACGATTCTCATCAGCGAAGGCAAGCAGACGGGCGCGGACTTCAAGACATGCAAAGCCTACCTGACCAAACGCGGGATTCTGCCCGACGGTTGGCTCAATCGGGTCGAGTCTGCCACGCCGACCACGAAGGGCCGCCTGGCGGTCCTCGTCTGCAAGGCGCTCGGCCTCAAGGGAGGCCTCTGGATGCGGCTGTTGGGCCCGATGCCTCGGCTGGCCCTGAACGAGTGTGCTTACCTCGAGGTCATGGCGCCGGGGTGCGACTACGGCCACGTCAGGGGCGGTGAACTGGTCGGCGTCATCGACCGGACCGACCGGTTGCGTTCGATAGGGACCGAACACGAAGTGCCCGACCTGGAAGGCGAGCCTTCCGGAGCGGGGGAGGTGACCAAATGACTCGATTCAGACTGCTGATCCTGGCGTGCCTGATGGTGGCACTGGGAACCGCGGCCGCGCTCGGCGCCGAGAAGCCCGCTGCCGAAAAGCCCGCCGCACCGAAGGCCGATAAGGAGACGCTGGTCGCCGTCGTCAAGGCTGTCAAGGGGACGGTCGAGACGCGGTCCGCCAAAGGCAAGCCCTGGACGCCCGTCAAGGTGGGCATGAAACTGTCCGAGGGCGCCGACATCCGGACGGGCTTCCGCGCGCGGTGCGTGCTCGACATGACCGATAGTCTCAGCCAGATCGATCCGCTGACGGTCATCCGCATCGCCGAACTCCGCAAAGAAGGCAAGAAGGTCCGCACCCGCCTGTACATGAAACAAGGCAACGCGCAGGCGGTGGTCGAGAAGGGGAAGATCGAGAGCGACTTTGCCATCGTCACGCCATCGGCCACGCTGTCGGTCCGCGGGACCAAAGGCATCAAGGCCGGTTTCTTTCCGGTGCTGGGCGGCAGTTACGGCCTGGCGGGGTCCGGCCTGATCGCCGTCCGCGATCGGATGCTCGGGCGCGAGACGACCTGCGCCCCTGGGGAGAGCACCGACGAGACCGCCACAGACCCCGTCGAGATGCTCCGCGAGCTCTACCAGTCGGCTATTGCCATCAACAACGCCGGTTACACTGAGGCCGAGAAAAAGGCAGCCGACCGTTGGGACACGTCAACGCCCACCCCCGGCGGACTCCAGGGCGGCCCGCCGCCGAACACCAACGTCCAGACGGGCAGCCAGGAAAAGGATCCCGCCGACGACACCACGCCCGGCGACGATCAGCATCTCGGCGGCCGGTTCCGAGGCGATAACACGATCCCTCCGCCTCCGGCCGGAGGAGGACCGGGCTAGAGCGGACTTACGTAAGTCTTTTGCTGTGGCGAGAACGGCACCCGCTCGCTTACACTCGCGGCTAGTTACGCTCGCGCCCGACCAGCCACGTGAGAAAACTAGCCGCGCACGTAAGTAAGCGGCGCAACCACTTGGGCTACGAGCCCAATCAGTTGTCGCCACGGCATGCACACGCAAGCGTGGGCATGGCATCAACCGCAAAAAACTTACCTGACCCCGCTTAGTGCTCTGTGGCTGCTGATTTGCGGGGTGCCACTGGCTGCTTGTCAGCCAGTGTGTGGCGAGCAGCAGGGCGCCACTGGCGGCTTGGCCGCCGGTGAAACGTCAACATCCCGGTGCCTCTGGGGACTCGCTTGGTAAAGACTCGTGAGAATGCTATAAAGCGGTTCACGCTTGTCTGTGTCGCTTCGCGCAGCCCGTACGGGCCGCGCAATGCCTTGCCACACTCGAGCGCGAACTGCTTCAGAGGGGCCGACTGACAGCGGGTCAACTGTTTGCACCTGGGGTCAGCCCTTGGCCAAACCTGCCAGCGCCAAACCGAAAGCCTTTCGCCGCGCGCGTCTCCCCGTGGCTTCTCTGATCGCCCTCACGCTGGGCTGCGGCGCTGCCACCTTCATCGGCTTTGCCGACGCTGGTCGCACACTTGAACTCATGGTCTCAGACAAGTTGCGGACGGCCAACGCCCTGTCCGAGGTAGCAGGAACCGCCCAGGTCACCGTCATCGAGATCGACGACGGCGCCATCGCGCATGAGCATGGGGGGCGGTGGCCCTGGGACCGTCCGAAACAGGCTGAACTGGTCAACGCCCTCGCCTCCCTCGGGCCGCGCCTAATCGTTTTGGATATCGAGTATTCGGAGGCACAGGCGTCCTGCGTGGCCAAACGCCCTGAAGCCGATCCCACAGGGTTCGAGGAATACGTCCTCGCGAAACCCGATCGGATCTTCCGCGAGAGCCTTCAGCGGGCAGGCAACGTGGTCGTCCCGTTCAGCCTGTATTACAAGATTCGACACGGGACCGGTCGTGCGACGGACAACCCCGAAGCGCCCGATGGGGTCGAGGTCAAGCCGTACTTGCGCCGTCACGCGATCGACGTGCCCCCCGAGCCGGCTCGGCGCCTGCTGGCGGCCGAGGCCGTCAACCCGATGATCCCGGAGTTGGGCGCCGTCGCCGCCGGGTCGGGCTACACAAGCCTTCTGAAGGACCCGGATCAGGCGGTGCGGCGGGTGCCGCTGCTGGCGCGCGCCGGCCGTTACGTCTTTCCGCACCTGGGCGTCGAGATGGCCGGGCTGTGGCAGTACGGCTCCGACTATCGCGTCCGTCTCGACAAGGGGCGGTTTGTCCTCCTGTCCTCCGACAGCACCGAGTCGGTCGGCGTGCCGATCGATGCCATGGCGCAGATGAGCCTTCGGTGGCCGCGCAGCATCGCGGTCGCGAATCGCGACGTCATCTCCGCCGGGCCTGTCCTCGACCTCGTTTACAACCGGAAGGCTCTGGAGAACCTCCGCGAGCGGTGGCGTCTGGTGATGGGAAAGATCGGCGGATCGCTCTCCGACCGCACGTGGGCCGAGACCCGGGCGGCGCTGGAGCAGGCCGAGGCCAAAGCCAAAGCGTCGCCCGACGATGCCGCGCTAAAGGCCGAGGTTACGACACGCCGCCAGGCGCTCCAGAAGGCCGAAGAGCGCCTCATCATGGCCCTCATGGAACACGCCGCACGCGCACGCGGCGCCGAAGACAACCTCGCCAAGGACTGCGCCAAGGCTGTCGAGCGGTTCGGCCCGTTCATTGGCCTCTACCATGACAAGCACGACGAGTTCGTCGCGGATGTGGCGAAGAGTGCCGCCCGTCTGCGGCCACACGTCGAAGGACGCCTCTGCATCCTCGGTCTCAACATCACGGCCGGCACCGACCAGCACAAGACACCCATCAGCCGCAACCAGCCGGGTGTGACTGTCTATCCGTCCGTCATGCGGACGATCCTGTCGGGTGTGGCGTTCCGGCACATGGCGACGTGGCAGGACTGGCTGATCGCGGTGCTTGCGGCGTGGCTGGTGGGGATCCTTGGGTGGCGGCTACCCACGGGTTGGGGGATTGCGGCAACGGTCTGGCTTTCGACGGCGGTCGTGGTGATCGGCTACGTCGCCTCCGCGACGGTCGCCGTCCTGCCGCCCGTGGCGGGGCCCGTGGCGGCCATCGTGGTGGCGTTCGCAGGCGTCTCGGCGTATCGCCAACTCACCGAGGCCAGGAGCCGCCGGTGGATTACCCGTGTCTTCCAGCAATACACCTCGGCCGCCCACGTGGACGAGATTATGCGGGACCCGGAGGCGCTGCGTCTGGGCGGCGAGCGGCGCGACATCACCGTCATCTTCAGCGACATCGTGGGCTTCACGCCCTTGTCGGAGAGGATGAATCCCGAACAACTCGTCTCTCTGCTCAACCGTTATTTGGGAGCGATGACCGAGGTGCTGATGGCCGAAGGGGCCACGCTCGACAAGTACGAGGGCGACGGCATCCTGGCCTTCATCGGCGCCCCCGTCCAGGTGTATGACCACGCGCTTCGGGCCGTGCGGGCTGCCCTGGCGATGCAAAACGCACTGCCGAAGATCAACGAGAACCTCGTCCACATGGGACTGCTGCCCGAGGGGGCCAGGCTGAGAATGCGCGTCGGCTGCTCGTCCGGGCCGGCCAGCGTCGGCAACTTCGGCTCCGAGCAGCGCTTCGACTACACCGTCATGGGCGACACGGTGAACCTTGGCGGCCGGCTCGAGGAGGCCAACCGCTGGCTCAACACGAGGATCCTCGTTTCGCAGGCCACGCGCGACGGCTGCGGCGACGCGATTCTGTTCCGCAAACTCGGCAACGCCAAGATTCGCGGCAAGGCCCAGCCGATGCCGCTCTACGAGCCGCTGGCCCTTGAGCCGGCGCCCGAAAAGGTGAAGACCGTCGCCGAAGCGTTCGGCCGGGCCATCGACGCCCTGGAGGCGGGGCAGGTGGATGCGGCCGAGACGGCCCTGGCCGACCTGGTCGCCATCGACCCGAACGACGGCCCCGCCGTGGCCCTCGGGCGGCGGATCCAGGCCATCCGGGCGGGTGAGATGAGGCCCCAGGATCCCTGGTACCTGGCCCGGCCCAAGGAGGAAGCCACGCCTCCCGACGCACAATGATTTGTGTTTTTCCTCTTGACAGACGGCCGTTTTGGAGTCATAAGAATAGTGGTTTGGAAGATGCACTTCTTGTGGGCTTGCCGGTGGGTGTGCGACTGGCCGTAGGATGCCGGCACGTGGATGGCTGGCACGTCGTTCAGGCTCTGTGACAGACAATCAGAAGAGAAGGCGGCCGAGAGGCCGTCTTTGAAAGCGGCAGCGGCTTCCTACCCCTCGGTCGCTGCCGCGATTTTGGGTCTGCCGAGCCGCGACCCTCGTACATGTACGGCGTTCTCTCGAAGCGATGTTATTTCGACCGAGGCCGTACGGCCGAGCGGAGAAATCTCGTCGGCCGGACACGGATAACGGCGATCCCGGCGCGCCGGGACTCGCTCGGAATGACACGCTAAACACGTACCGACCATCGGGTCGCGGGCACGTTCCCATTCACAGACTCCGCGCGGCGGCCCTATGGTGGCCCGGCGGTCTTCGCCGCGCGAATCTCAAGTTCGAAGGCGGCGTCTTTGGCAGGCAGTGCCTCGCGCGACGCGTAGTAGGCCCGGGCGTATGACCCCGAGTCCCCAACCTTGGGCGCCCAGTAGATCATAGCGCTTGAGTCGCGCAGATCGGTCGTGGCGATACTGCCCGAGAGTTCCGTCACGAGGACGCTGCCCGTGCGGTCGTCGATTCGCTGGGGGCCCACGTAGATCCACCGCCCGTCGCCAAGCGGCGCACCGTCGGACTTCGCGGCGAGCAGGCGTGCAGCCGGGACACGTTTCTCTTTGCCGCCGGCCGTTTTGAAGATGAGGTGAATCTCAAGTACTCGTCCCGACGGCGGGCGGGTGCGGTCGGCGCCGATGGGCCGGGGACGCGTGCCGGCCTCAAAACCCGCCTTCGCAAACGCCGACGCCACGTCCGCCGCCAAACACGGCGTCACCAGGACGGAGGCGGCCGCGTGCTTGCCGCACACCGTCAGAAGCCGCTCCACGGCGCCACGCGTCCGGGTCGGCGAGACGGGAATGCGGACGGTGCGGGCCTTGGCGTCTACGTGAATCGTGGCGGCGGGCTTCGCCGCATCGCCATCGTCGGCCTTCTCGCCCTTGCGGATGGTGCGGAGGTCGTCGGTCTCGAGGACCAGCGGCTTGAAACGGTCGAGACGGGTGCGCGGCTCCTTGGGACGCGTCTCGGCCGCCGGAGCCGCTGCGGCCAAGCATGCGCAGAGCATCACGAGCGCCGCCACCGTAAAGCGAGACATACGCATCCTCCTGGCCTGGAAATCCCGGATGCATTCTAAGGCGAGGCCCGGGGGTGTCAACCACTTCGTCTGCAAGGCGGGCGCTGGGGGATTGCATAAAGTTTTTCCCCTTGGCCGGCCGATGCAATTAGCGTACGATTAGATGAGAGGCATCGGCCCTCTGCCGTGTTCGTGTTAGGATTCATATTGGAACAACCGATGGAACCTGCTTAGGGAGCCGTATTGGACCGCCCAGGACATGCCCGCTTCGGCGGGACCTCCGAAGCGGCTCAGAGGCACCCATTTGACAAGTGGGTTGATTCCAACAGATCCTTACGGCACAGTGGTGGAAGGCCGACCGTCAGAGGAAGCCCGGGCACACGTGTCCGGGTTTCCTTCCTTTGTGATTTCAAATCTGAGATTTCAGATCTCCAATCTGAGATTTCAGAATCGGGGCTATTGTCCTTTGTATCCCACGTAGAGGGTGGCGCGCCAGCGGTGGGTCTTTTCTTTCGGCAGCCTCTTCGTGACCCCGCCGCGCGTCTCCTCGACGTGCACGTCGTACGGCACGCCCTTGGCGCGGTAGACGAGGCTGTGGCTGGCCTCGGAGTTAATGAAGCACGGGGCCTGTCCGACCCTCTGGCGGTTCTTATAGAGAAGGCCTCCCAAGAGTTCGGTCCGCCCGCCGTCGTAGGTGCCGATGATGCTGCGGTCCTTTTCGGTCTTGATCCCCAGGACCCAGAGGTCGCCGCCGCGGTTCACGATGTGCGGGTTCACGTCGTACGATTCGGTGTTGACTTGGCGAATCCAGACCTTCTGGCGGTCGAAGACCAGCGGCAGGGCGCAGCCGTCCTCCATGAACACCTTGCCGCCGGGCACCGAGTTTCGGTAACTGAAGACGCCCACACAGACGAGCGTCCGCTTGGAGGCGTGCTCGATCCATACGCCGCACCGGCTGCCGTACGTCGAGCCGCCCCGCTCGAGGACAAAGACGGGGCTCTGGCCGTCCTGGAGGCGAAAGAGCGGCTTCTCGCCCGTCCGGGCCGTAATCTGGCCCCGATAGGAGATGAGGCGCTTCAGTTTCCCACGCAGGTGGATCGTGTCGGTAATCAGATAACCGTAACCGGCGGGGATGGTGACGGTCTCGGCCCCGGAATCGACCGCCTTCTGGAAGGCCTCGGTGCAATCGACCCGGTCCTTCCGGCCGTACGACGGTTTGGCGCCGTAGGCGGCCACGCTGACCCATTTCGAGACGTCGCCGTAGGGCAGGTGCGGCGGCTCCTCGATGGGCAGGCGGAGCGATTTGTGCGGCGAATCGAACAGGCTCAGAACACCGTGGCTGCTGAACTCGTCCACGTCCGGCCCTCTGACCTCCTTGCCGCCGGCCGCGTCGCTCTTGATGGCGGTCCCGTAGCCTCGGCTCTTGATATCGCGTGCGAACAGGCCGCCGTCCTCGGCGTTCTCGATGGCCGCCGCCCCGGCCGCGCCGCCCGTGAGTTCCGCCTCCACGAGGCACACCAGGGCGCTGGCGCCGTGGTTGCGGAGGGCGGGCACGGAGTTGACGCTCCGCAGGTCGCGGATGCTGACCGTGTTGCCGGCGTTCTCGAAGCCCACCGCCCGCTGGCCTTTCAGGATGATGTGCTCGAAGACCATGCTGTACTGGTCGTGCGAGATGAAGACGCCTTTGTCGAAGCCCTCGACGAGCAGGTTCTTCACCAGTCCGGGCCCCGGCGCCCACTGGTCCATGGCCAGCCCGACGGCGCCGCGCCGCTCGGGGTCGCTGGAGCGGATGACGACGTTCCCGCACGTGCCGCCGTTGTTCGTGTGAAAGTGCAGCCCCACCGCCCCCGGGTTGCCGGCGCCGGAGTCAATCGTAACGTCGTGGAACTGGACGCCGAAGTTCTGTGCGCCGAAGACCTTGCCCTTGGTGTCCAGAAGGTACTGCGGCTTGGCGGCGTCCTGAAAGCCCGCGCAGTTGTCCTTGAGGCGGATGACCGTCTTGCCGACGCCGGCGCCCTGGATCCACTTCTTTTTGCCGCCGACGATGAGCGGCCGGCTCACCAGGTACGTGCCGGGCGGCAGATAGACCTCGCGGACGATGCCGAACGTCGGATGCTTCGTGCCGCCCAGTTTCGGGTCCTTGCCGGTGCCGATGACCGACATGAGCGCGTCGGTGTCGTCGGTCCGTCCGTCGCCTTTCGCGCCGCAGCCGGTCTTGACGTTGACGAACCCGTGTTCCGGCGGCATTGGCAGCGGCTCCCACTTGGGGGCGGCCGCTGCACGCGCGGATGCGGTTCTCGGCCGGTAGCCCTCAAAGGCGCCCGCGCCGACCGTTACGGCGGCGCAGGCGGCGATGAGTGTGGCAAGCGTCACGGCAACAACCGTTCGCATAAGTGAGCCCCCTTCGTGCCGATTGCCTGCAAAACCGCCGAAAGCAACCCGCTGCTCCCGCGGCGGGTTCGAACGACTGCCGCCTGTCGCCACATCCCCCGCATGGTAAACCGGCGCGCGGCGGAAATCAAACCGCATTGCTCCCACCCGCTGGTCGGGAACTTCCGCTACGCGGCGGGGCGCGGCCGCGAAGTGAGGCTACTCCTACAACGCTACTTCGCCTTTTTGTCCGCCTGGTGGCCTTCCCAGGCCACCAGGAACAGGCATAAACTGCGTTCGCGGCGGCCTGGGAAGGCCGCCGCGCGGAACGTAGCGTTGTAGTACTACGCGGCATCAGGAAAATCTTGCGCGGTGGGTGTTCCCACCCACCGCGCATAAAATGGCAGCGGCGCGGCGGGCGAGGACACCCACCGCGCAAAGCGCGGAAGCCGATTCACGGTGACTTGCACGCCGCCTCGATGTATCATGCCCGGTGTCGTGTCACCTGGCAGTGTGCGGAATGCAAACTCCTAAGGTTTGCGCGGCTGGTGAGAACACCCGCCGCAGAAAAATGTACCAGGTACATTTATTGAGATTCGGCGTTCTTGCCGGCATAAAGGCGGTTTTCCAAAAAAGGTACCTGGTACCTTTTTTCTGGTAGGATGACATGTTTCACATGAGATTGGGCATCGGATTGCTCTGCACGAGCCTGCTGGCGGCGGCGACGTCGGCCGACGAGGTCAAGGTCTCGCACTGCTTCAGCGGCGACACGGTCGCCTCCATCAACGATGGCGTCGAGCCGAAGACCCCGCGGGAACAGCCCCACCACTCCTTCTGGCCGCACCGAGGAACGAACGAGTGGGCCGAGTACCACTTCGACGCGCCGCGCAAACTCGCCGGCACGCAAATCTACTGGCTCGACGACACGCCGGGCGGCGGGTGCCCCGTGCCGGAGTCGTGGCGCCTCCTCTACCGCAAAGGCGACGCATGGGCGCCGGTGAAGAACACCTGCCCCTTCGGCGTGGCGAAGGGCGTCTTCAACCGCGTTACGTTCGAGCCCGTCGAGACAACGGCCCTGCGGATCGAGGTGAAGTCGCAGCCCGGCCACGGCAGCGGCATCATGGAGTGGGACGTCCGCGACGACCCGGCTCGGCTCCTCGCGCGGCGTCTCAAGCGTTTGCTGGCGCGGCTGGATGCGATGCAGTTCGAGCCGCACCGAACCGCCCTGCTGGACCTCGTCCGCCGGGGCGAGGGGCTCTCCCCCGAAGGCCGGCGGTACCTTGCGCGGCTGGCCACCTTCAAGACGCGGCGCGAGCGGTTGCTCGCCGACGTAAGCGCCGGCAGGATGACCGACGACCGCCCGATCGCGGCGCTCGCGGATGACGTGAAGACCTTCCTCGCCGAGCGGGTCAACCAGTTGGGCACCATCGTTTTCTTCACACGGCATCCGTTGAGCCGGCCCAACGCCGCCAACTGCCACATCTGGCAGAGCGTGCCCGAACGCTGGGGATGCAGCATCCGCGTCCACGACCCGGCCCGTCCGCAGGCCGACCGCACCATCTTCCGCGACCCCGAAGGCTGCATCTTCGACATGAACCTTTCCGCCGACGCCCGGACCCTCTTCTTCTCGTTCAAGAAGAAAAGCGAGCGGTGCTGGCAACTGTACGAGATCGGCGTTGACGGAAAGGGCCTGAAGAAGATCAGCCGCAACCCGGACTTCTACGACGTCGGCGCGATCGAACTGCCCGACGGCGACCTCCTCTTCGTCTCCACGCGCCGCGGGGCGTACACCGTCTGCCAGCCGGGGCCCTGTTCGAACCTGCACGTCATGCGGCGCGACGGCACCGACGTCCGGTGCGTCAGCCAGAACACCCTCTCCGACTTCTCGCCGCACGTCCTGGCAGACGGGCGTGTCCTGTTCACCCGGTGGGAATACATCGACCGCGACCTGACGTACCGGCAGAGCCTCTGGACGCAGAACCCCGACGGCCGCCGCTACCAACTGTTCTTCGGCAACACGATACGCGACGTCGGCACGTTCTGGCAGGCCCGGCCGCTGCCGGGGCACCGCGACCTGGTGGTGGCCACCTTCGCCCCCCATCACGGATGGCCGCACGGCGCCATCGGCCTGATCCAGAACCACCTCGGGCTGGAAGCGCCGCGCGGTTACGGCTTTGCGTGGATCACCCGCGAGTTCCCCCAGATCGGGGACCACTCGTACCGGTGGTCGTACCGCGACCCGTTCCCCGTCAGCGACTACCAGTTTCTCGCGGCGTACGGCAAGGGCGGCCGGTTCGCGATCTGCCTGTTGGACCTTTGCGACAACAAGGCGTCCGTGATTTCGGATCCGGAGCAGGGATGTTACGGTCCGCTGCCGATAAGGCGGCGAGAACCGGCGGCCTTGCTGCCGGCGCTCGCCTCCGGGCCGGCCCGGGCCGAGGAAGGCGTCCGGTGGGGCACACTCCTGGTGGCAAACGTTTACTACGGGCTGCCGCAGATCGAGCGCGGCCGCATCAAGTACATCCAGATCATGGAGCAGATGCGAAAGACGCGCGACCTGCGCAGCCGCGCCTACGACCAGTCGCCCCTGATGAGTTACGGCACGTACTACGCCAAGAAGTGCTGGGGCCGCGTGCCCGTGGAGGCCGACGGGTCGGCCCATTTCATGGCGCCGGCGCTTCAGGAGATATATCTCCAGGTGCTTGACGCCGAAGGGCGTGAACTGCAGCGGCAGACCTCGGCCGTGCAACTGATGCCGGGCGAAACGCTCGGGTGCATCGGCTGCCACGAGCCCCGTAACACGTCCCCCGCCGCCGCCTGGCCCGCCGTGCCGCTCGCTTTCCGCCGCGCGCCCGACCGGCCCCGACTGCCCGATTGGGGGACCGACGGCGTGGTCGATTTCGTCAAGGTGGTCCAGCCGGTCCTGGACAAATACTGCGTGAAGTGTCACAGCGGCCCGGACCCGAAGGGCGGATACGACTTCTCTGGCGATAAGACCCGCCTGTTCAACATGGCCTACGACAACCTGCTCGGCCGCAGCCGCTCTTACCGGCAGCACAACATGGCCACCGGCGAGATGCTGCCCGCCGAGAAGGCCAAGGGCAAGCCGCTCGTCCATTTCTACTGGCTGCTGCGGACACCGTCGGCGGTCAACCAGCCGCTCTGGACCGGCTCGCACGCCAGCCGCCTGCTGGAACGCATCGACACGGACCATTGCGGTCGCCTGATCCCCCTGGAGGACCGGCGGCGGATCTACACCTGGATCGACGCCGACGTTCCGTACTACGCCACCTACGCCAACAGCCGCCCACGCTCTCCCGGCTATCGCGACCTGTGCACCGACGTCGAGAGCGGCCGCCCGTCGAAATGGTTCGCCGAACGGTTCCTCGGCGTTTACAAGAAGCGGTGCCAATCGTGCCACGGCGACGTCCCGAACCCCAACGACCACGGCCGCATCTGGGACGGACGACTGGCGTGGATCAACTTCACGCACCCGGAGTGGTCCGCCGCCCTGACGGCACACCTGGCGAAGAAGGCCGGCGGGCGAGGCCACGGCACCGAGAAAGGCGGCAAGGGGGCGCCGCTGTTCGCAGGCACGCGCGACCCCGACTACGCCGCCATGCTGGCCGCCATCCGCGAAGGACGCCGAAAGATGCTGGCCCATCCCCGAGTCGATATGCCGCGCCGGAGCAAGAAGGTTGCTGCCAGCGAGTAGGGGTGTGGCAAGTTTTTATGGCGAGCGCAGCCGGTTGTAGCGCCGGGCTTTATGCCCGGCGGCCGTTGGCGGCGCCGGCCAGGATGCAAACGGGCCGAGTGCTGCGCGGTGGGTCTCCTGACCCGTACCTGTTTAGCGTGCTCTCGAAGCGATGTCATTTCGACCGAGCCCTCGCCA
>CAYVAM010000066.1:0-19978 GCA_964449275.1 uncultured Anaerolineales bacterium | reverse complement strand
TGCGGAACGAACGGCCACGACAACGGCGAGACCCGTTCGAATGCGGAATGCGGAACGAACGGCGTGGACCCGGCCTATCCGATGGTTGTATCCTTTCTCCAGCCTCGGGCAAGGCTGTTTCATGGCCGGATTCTGTCCTTTCGCCTCGGACGTGGATAGAAACCACCCGCACGGTGTTAAACGAACCTGCCCGCGCGAAGTTGCGGGATTCTTCTGGGTGCACTAACGTTTTGGAGGTAATGTTGACGGATGCGGCCCCCGAGTGCGCGCGCAGGGGGGCGGGCGTACACCCGCGCACGCCGGTTCGAACCGCCACGCCCAAGACGTTAATGCACCGCGGGATCAGGGTAAGTGGCGCTGTAGTATTAACCACGCATCGAAAGGAGCGCTCGTGAGACTCGACAGGACCATCGCCGCAGGGTTGGCCATCGCACTGGCGGGCGCCCTGCTGCTGACGGCCGTGGCCCGCGCCGGCGAGATCCACGTCGCGCCCGACGGCAGCGACGCAAATCCGGGGACGACGGCCAAACCGCTGGCCGGCCTCGACCAGGCACGCCTGGCCGCACGCAAGGCCCGAGCCGAAAGCAAGGACCCCATCACGGTCTACCTTGGCGGCGGGACCTACTACCTGCCGAAGACGGTGGTCTTCACGCCGGAGGACTCCGGCGCCGCCGAGGCGCCGATCACCTACGCCGCCCGGCCCGGCGAGCGAGTGACGATCAAGGGCAGCCTGCCCGTCGAGGCCCCCTGGAAGCCGTACCGTGACGGCATCTACCGGTGCTCGCTGAAAGGCACGCCGCTGGAAGGCGCACGGTTCAACCAGTTGTTCTGCAACGACCGGCGCATGGTGCGGGCCCGCTGCCCGGACTGGGACTTCGACGACCCGCTGCGCACCGGCAAGGGGTACCTGCAAGTCGAGAGCGGCGGCCTCGAGCACATGATCTGGAAGCCCGGCGACCTGGACGACAGGAAAGGGAAGTGGTCCAATCCGACGACCGGCATCGTCCACGCGTTCCACCGCAACAACTGGGGCAACATGCAGTACCGGATCGGCAGAATCGACTGGGCCCGTCGCCGCATCGCGCTCGCCGAGGGCGGATGGCAGTGCCAGCGCCGCACCGGTCCGGGCAAGGGCCGCGGCCGCAGTTCGCCTTACTATATCGAGAACCTCTTCGAGGAACTCGACGCCCCGCACGAATGGTTCCTCGACACGAGCAGCAGCACGTTGTACTTCTGCCCGCCGAAGGGCGTGGACCTGAGCCGCGCCCGCGTCGAGGCTGCGGTCGCCAGGCGGTTGATCGAGTTTCGCGGAACGCCCGACGCGCCCGTTCACCACATCAACCTCAAGGGCCTGCACCTGGCGCAGACCCAGGCGACGTTCATGGACACCTGCGAGGACCTTGCCCGCGGCGACTGGGCGATCCATCGCGGCGGCAGCATCACCTTCCGCGGCGCCGAGGACTGCCGCGTCGACGATTGCCACATCGAGCAGGTGGGCGGCAACGGCATCTTCGTCGACGGCTACAACCGCCGCATCCACGTCGCCGGCTGCCTCATCGAGAACCTCGGCGACTCGGCCATCTGCTTCGTCGGCCGGCCCAAGGCCGTCCGCAACTATCAGACGTGGAGCCGGCGCGCCGGCAAGATCGACGACCTGACGCCGGGCCCCGCCTCGCCCGACTACCCCGCCGACTGCTCCATCCGCAACAGCATCACCCGCGACGTGGGCGCCTACGGCAAGCAGACCTCCGGCGTGCTCGTGTCGATGAGCATGGGCATCACCATCAGCCACTGCACGGTCTATAACATCCCGCGCGCCGGCATCACCTTCAACGACGGCACCTGGGGCGGGCACGTCCTGGAGCACTGCGACATCTGGGACACCGTCCAGGACACCGGCGAGCACGGACCGTTCAACAGTTGGGGGCGGGAACGGTTCTGGAACGGCCTGAAGAAAGATCTGGTCCTGCTCGACGCGATCAAGACCGTCCACATCCGCAACAACCGCATCGCCAACTACCGAAAGAGCGTTTCCGCCGGCAACTGGACCATCGACCTGGACGACGGGTCCAGTAACTTCCACATTTACAACAACCTCAGTCTCGGCTCGACGCTCAAACTGCGCGACGGCTACTTCCGCAAGGTCACCAACAACATCCACGTCAGCGGCGTGCCGCTGGGCTGGCACTGCTGGCCGAGCGGGTCCGACGACGAGTTCTTCGGCAACATTACCGTCATCACCGGCAGTCCCGTCGGGGGGGACAAGCCGCAGACCAACCTCCTGCGGCCGGCAGGCAGGATGTGCCCCCACCCCTGGGGCAAGCGGCACGACCACAACCTCTGGTGGAACCTCAACACCAGGCAGTTCAGCCTCGCGGGGATGACCTGGGAGGCGTGGCGGGCCCGCGGCTACGGCGAGGGGTCGGTCTTCGCCGACCCGATGTTCATCGACCCGGCGGGGGGCGACTACCGCGTCAAGCCCGAATCGCCGGCGATGAAACTCGGCTTCAAGAACTTCCCGATGGACCAGTTCGGCCACCAGATGACGCGCATCGTTCCCTTCGGCGGACAGTTCGAGAAGTCGGTCGCCGTCACGATCCGGCCCGACGCGCGCGGAGGCGAGGTCCGATACACGCTCGACGGCAGCGACCCGACGCCACGGTCGAAGCCATACGCGGGACCGCTGACGCTGACCGCCGCCGCCACCGTCAAGGCGCGGACATTCAAGGACGGCCTGCCGGTCGGATTCCCCGAGACCGCCACGTTCGAGAAGGTCGAGAAGGCTGAGCGGCCAACCTGGCTGGCGTCACTGCTGGCAGGCCATTGGATCGGCGGTGAGGTGGCGCCGGCAAAGTCCCGAAAGCCAATCGTCAAACCGAACCGGTGGCGCGGCATGACCGTACGCGACATCGCCGGCGACAACGACCTCATCGACGCCAGCGGCGGGCAGGACTACGGCGTGTTCATCGAGACGGTTCCCGCCGGATCGCCGGCCGCCGCGTCGGGGTTCAAGAAGGCCGACGTCATCATCGCCTGTGCCGGGCAGAAGACAACCGACCTGGCGGCCCTGAGAGCCGCCGAGCGCAAGGCCGGGACGGGCGACATCAGCGTTACCGTGATGCGCGGCTACGACAAGGTCAAGGTCATGATTCCCGCCCGGCTGCAACTGGACGCCGCCACGGCTCGGCTGCACGGCAAGGGGGTTCGCAAGTCGCGCGACCATATCTCTCACTGGCAGCAACTCGATGAGTGGGTCAGTTGGCCGGTCGCAATCGCCAAGCCCGGCACGTACATCGTCGAACTCGTCTACGCCTGCCGCGACGACCGGTCCGGCACACAGTACGCCGTGACGATCGGCAAGGACGCGCTCGAGGGCACCGTCGCCAAGACCGGCGGATGGAGCGATTACGCTCACGTGGCGCTGGGGCGGATCAAGGTCGAGAAGGCGGGGACGTACACGCTCTCGGTCAAGCCGACGAAGATACCGCGCGGCGCCGTCATGAACCTGCGGTCCGTCATGCTCTCGCCTGCACGCTGAGCGAGTGTTTCAAGCCCCGGCGTGCCGCGCGGCGGTGTGCCGGCCGCCTCGCAGGCGATCCCGGCCGCTATGCTTGCCACGGGCGGTCGCGTTTGAGGTTGCCGGTCAGGAGCTTCCGCGCGATGGCGGCGTCTTCCTGGATTTGGAAATCGAACATCCCCACGCAGGCGAAATCGGCGCCGTTCTCAAAGACGTACCGGAAAGCGACTCGCGGGTGAATCGCGCCGGCGGCCAGGACCTTGAAGGCAATCCACGGCCGCTTCACCTCCTTCATGAACGTGATGGTCTCCTGCGGCGCTTCGCACCAACTGTTGTCGTGCTTGCCTTCTTTGCTATACGACCAGTAGTCCGACCGGTGGAGCGTCTTCATGTAGAAATCGGGTTCGAGCCCCCCCGCTTCGACCGCCATCGGCACGCTGAGGGAATGGCCGCCCACCCCGGCGGGCACTCCGGCGTCCTTGATGGTCCCGAGCGCCTTTTCGATGAGGTCCACGCGGCCGTCCTTCACCCAGCGGTCGCCGATGTTCCCCTGGATGTAACAGGCGATTGCCCCGGCGTCGACGGCCTTCTTAATGTTGGTCCCCGTGTCGTTTTCCTTCGGATAGACCTGGGCCAACCACTGGATCTTGCCGCCTCGCTTGTTCCAGTAGGTGTCCAGAATCTTCATCACGTGGTCGTCGGTCCGGAGCAAGGCGGTGTTGATGCCGAACTCCTCGCACAGATGAAGCGTCTCCCAGATCTTTTCGTCCGTGAAGTAGTGCTTGAGCATGGACGACACGTAGATGAGGTCCCTGCTGTGGGCGAAACCGCTGAGGAGGTTCCCGCCGCAGATCAACCGGGTGACCTTCCGCTTCCCGATCTTGCCCGTGGGAAGCAGGTCGGCCGATTTCTGCGACGCCGGCCCGGACGGCTTCGAGGCAGTCCCGGCCAACAGGGCCCGCTCTTCCAGACTCAGCGCCAAGGCGCTCCCCGCCGTAGCCGCGAGGGTTCCTTTGAGAAAATCCCGGCGATTGACTGCTCTGTTCATTCCCGTCACCTGCCTTCCCTGCTTGCCTCCTGTGGACGTGTTCAGGGCAGGCTGCGCCCTGCCCGCTTTCGACCGTAGGGGGCGGTTCTCACGTATTGTACCGGCACGAGGGGCTCCCGCAATGCCCGAAGTCCTGCGGCTGGTCCCTTGATTCCAGGGTGTGTGTGCGTATACTTGGGATGTCGGTCCGGAGGCCAAGGGCGGGGCTGGGGCCCTTTCCCATTCGGGCTGCCCCCTGGTGTAATGGTAGCACGCGCGGCTCTGGACCGCTTAGTCGGGGTTCGAATCCCTGGGGGGCAGCCATTCTTCCCCGCCGCCTGCGCATCGCCTTGCAGCGAAAACGGAACCCCCGGTGCCCGGCCCGGTTTCGTATAATGAATGCGCACGGTCTTGCACGTCGGATAAGGAGATGAGCCATGCGGAAATCCCTGCTGATCGTTCTCGTTGCGGCTGTTGCGGTTGGGGCCCTGACGATTGGATGGTCGGTCGCGGCAGAGAAGCCGACCGAGAAGGAGAAGGTCAAGAAGGCGTTCACCTTCACACTCATGGACCAGGACGGGAACAAGGTGATGATGTCGCAGTTCCGCGGCCAGGTCGTCGTGCTCGAGTGGGTGAACTTCGACTGCCCGTTCTCGCGGCGGCACTACGAAAAGGGCACCTTCAGGGAACTCTGCAAGAAGTACAAGTACGGTGTCCCGGGCGCAAAGCCCGCTCAGACACAGCCGCAACCGCCGCGCAAGAAGACGCGCGGCAAGAAGCAGAAGGTCGTGTGGCTGGCCATCAACAGCACCAATTATTGGACCGTCGAACGCAACAAGCAGGCGGCCGAGAAATACAAAGTGCCGTATCTGATCCTCGATGACCACGAGGGGAAGGTCGGCAGAATCTACGGCGCCAAGAACACGCCGCACATCTTCATCAAGGGGCCGGACGGCACGCTCGCCTACCAGGGGGCCATCGACGACGACCCCAGTGGCAACAAGGAAGAGCCCCTCAACTACGTCGCCCAGGCGCTGGAAGAGATCCTGACCGGCAAACCCGTCTCGCAGCCCGAGACAAAGCCGTACGGTTGCAGCGTCAAGTACGCGAAGAACCGCTGACGGCCGGGCTCCCTGGCAAGGCCGCCGCGCGGAGTCTGCGTAGGACGCTATACACGTACAAACGGGCCTCACAAATACCCGCGATCGGTGTTCGCGCCAATCATCCCCCGTTCGCGACTCGCTGGCTTCTTCCGCCCGGTCTCACTTTCTCCACTCCGCGACAACCCGGGGTAAAAACGTTTTTCAAATCCCCCTATCCACCTGCCAACCCAAGACTTGCAAACACCGCAAATGGCTCTCCGCCGACTCCGAGACGGTGGCTTCGGGGCACGGCGTCCTTACCCGCCTCCCTTTTCCCACGTGGAGCGCCTGGAGTTTGCCGAACAGGGAACTTTTGCGCGGCGGGTGCGGAGACCCCCCGCGCTGGACGCGCTTCGGAATCGGCGGCGCACCGGCTCGCCTTGGCGAGTGGCACCCCGCGGCGGGAGACGGCCCCCATCATCGCACGTCAGGCCGCACGCCGGCCGCTCACGAACAGGAGGATGTTCGTGGCCACGGCCCGGGCGTCCTGGGCCTTGTAGCCACGGCGGCCGAAGGCGTTGTAGCCGGTCATCGAGAACATGATATCGAAGGGGCTGTAGACGCCGACGAGTTTGTCTCCGAGATAGATGCCGATCAGGTCGGCGTGCGGCCGGCCCAGCCGCAGCACCCGCAGCGCCCGGCTGAACTGGACGCCCGAGATGAGGCCGTATCCGGCGCCTTTGGGCAGGCGGCCGGTCATCAGCGGATGGGTCTGCGGGATAGGCTTGAGTTGCCACCCGACCTCGGCGGCGAGTTTGCGGAACGCACCGTTGAACTCGAGCGACCCGCCGGCCGCCTCGACCCACAGGAACCCACCCTTCCCGGTGTAGGCTTTGAGGGCCTGCTTCTGAGCCTGGGCCATCTCGATCTCGCCGGGCCCGATGAGGTAAGCGACGTCGGCGGCGCCGAGGTCCGACGGCTTGACGCCCTTCTCGTCGGCGGTCAGCGAGAGACCGGCCTTCGTGCTGAGGTGGCTCGTAAGGTGCTGGAACACATTGTAGTTTCGTCCGGTCAGCCATCCCGGACCGTCGTACTTGACTCGTGCCAGTCGCAGACTCCTGCGTCCGCCGGCTCGGACGGCCGCCGGGTAGCGGTCCTTCTCCTTCGACTGGCGGGCCTGGAGTTTGGCCCTCAGGGGGCTCTGGTCGGTTGCGTAAGTGAACAGGTTGATCCCCCACTGGAACAGGTAACTGCGGCGGGCATAGGCCTTGGTCTGCCAGGAGCAGGAGATATCGTCCATGGCGTAAAACAGGAAGGTCCGCATCCCGTCGTTCAGCCCCAGGATTTCGGGGCGCTGTTTGAGCGGATGCGGATGGGTGAACGACCCGTGGTCGGGGCCGAGCGGCTTCAGTTGCCACTGGGGCCAGACTTCCTTGACGAACTCCTGGGTCCACTTGCGCACCGCCGGGTTGCCGCACGACGCCTCCAGGAGGATCGTTCCACCGGTGTCGGTGAACTGGCGGAGTTTCTTCTTGTGGACGTCGGTGAACTCGGGCGGCGTCTCGGCGGTGATATAGAGGACCGGGGCGTCGTGCAGTTCCTCGACCGGGGCGCGGAGGCTGACGATCTGCCAGTGGAACATCTGCTCTTTGACCTTCTCGACGTAGGTGGTCAGGTTGGCGATGTCGCGGCGGTGGTTGTTCCACTCCCCCTCGTACTGGAGTTTGTTGTAGAGGATGGGCGCGCGGCCCTTGTAGAGGAACAGGAGGCAGAAGCAGGTCTCCGGGATGCCGCCCCAGGACCCGTCGCCCTGCTGTGCGCGGACCAGGTGCGTGGCGCCTTCCTTGTACCAGTTGCGGGTCCCGAAATACTTGTACCCTGCGGCAATGCCGACGCGCTCGACGCTGTAGAGCCAGTAGCGTTTGTGCTTGTCGGTCCCGTTGGGATGCTTGGGACTGACGTCGGGCTTGAAGTGCTTTCCGAGCCAGCCGAGGGCGGCATCGACGCGGCGTTCGAAGTCGCCGCCGACGCGGCCGCTTCGTCCGTTGCGGCAGGGACACCCGCTGGCCAGGTTCAGGTTGTCCAGGGTGATGAAGATACTGGCGAGTCCGGCGGCGGTCATGGTCCCGTATCCGGGTGTGCTGCCGCCGAGTTTCTTGCTCTTGTTGTCGCCGTAGTTCCACGCGCCGTCGGGCTTCTGGAGGCTTCGGTAGAGGCCCATGCTCCGCTCCCAGACGTAGCGTGGGATCTCGACGCCCGCCAGGGCCGCCTCGCGCAGGGCCAGCATTGCCATTTGTGTGTTCGAGAGGTCGTAGCGGCCGTCCGAACCACCGAGGCTCGTGTAGTTCCACCCGCCGTGACTGCCCTGGGCCTGGACCAGCCACATGGCGTCCGCGATGAGGGCCTTGCGGACGGCGTCGCGTTTGGCGCCCGACAGTTTGCGCTGAAGATACGCATAGGCCATCGTCCGCATGGAGACGGCGTAGGTGTAGTTGAGGTTCCGGCTCATCAGGACGTTCAGCCCCTTGGAGATCGCCTCGCGGTTCGGATGGATGCCGGTGTAGACGAGCGAGAACAGGGCCATCTCCGTGTGGCCGCATGGGGTCGAAGCCTGGTGGTGCTTGGTCTCGGGCCAGGCGCCGCTGCCAGTCTGGCGGTTGATGAGCCATTTCTGAGCCTTCTCAATGGCCTTGACGACCTGTTCGTCCGTGAGGGCCCTGCCTGCACCCTGGCCCCTCCCCCTCTGAGGCCTCGCCTCCGACGGCTTTCCCTTACCCTGCCCCCCCTTCTTCTTCTGAGCGGCCCGCGCTGCCGTCCGGGAGGGAGTGTGGCAGACCACACCGATGCCCAGCATCCCCGCCAAGACCATTGAGAGGAAACGCCATCGCCGCATGCCGAAAGCCTCGCTATCCCCCAGGCTCTTGCCTACAGAAGGCAAACACTCCCCCGTCCCGCCGCCGTCGCGCACCATTATTGCGAGAACGACACACCGCTGCAAGGCCGCTCTCGGTCGTATCGTCATCCGGCGCCGCCGGACTCCTGCACAAGCCGCTCGGCGGCGATAGTCTGTCTCGCGGTCATGCCGCGCAGCAACCGGGCGGCCCCGAAGTAACGGAGCCGCCCGGCAGGATTGCAATCAGAATGGCGGGGATTGCATCTACTTCCGGCGGCGGCGGCGGTTCAGCGCGCCCAACCCGCCGAAGGCCACCAGCGCCAGCGTCGCGGGTTCGGGGGTGGCACGCTCGTACGAGAAGCCGCCGGTCAGCAGGGCCTGGGTCCCACGGGTCCAATCAAGAAACTCGATATCGAGGTAAATGTCATCCGGGATCAGGTGGAGAACACCGGGTATCCCCACGATGTTGTCACCGACCGCCGTCTCCAGGGCCCCATCAAAGGTGTCGAAGGTGAGATTGGCGTAGTTGGCCGCAGACATCTCGACGGGATCCCAAGGATTGCCGTTGAGGCCGAAGAAGGCCCATTCCGTGCCCAGCGGGGACAGGTGGCCCACCTCATCAAAGGCCTGCTCCAGGTTGATGTTGAAAAGCCCCCTGATGTCCGCCCTGGTCAGCCACACGTTGCCGGTGAGACGGTCCTGGTTCTCCGGAAGAATCCAGTCCGCCCCATCGGGCTTCGTGAAGGTCATCCACCCGTCGGCCCACGTCCAGACCGTCGGCGCAGCGCCGGCCGCAGCGCTCATCGCGGCAACCAGCCCCAGGGCCACAGCCATCGTCAATCCGTACCTCATCGCTATCCCCTCCGCTCAGAGTTCCAGGTCGTTTTTCCAGGCCGGCAGTACACACTCCAATACTAACCCGACCGAAAAAACGGCTCCCGGAGGGCGGTTCACTCCGAGAGCCGCTGATCATCAAGCCGGCAAGGGGATTGGCGTCAGGTGAAAACCACCGCCCGCCCCCTCCAGGCCGGCGGCCTCCTTATCCCCTCTCGTTCACACATACTATAGCACAAACTTGCCGGAAAGTCAAATACGATGCACAAGCCGGCCGACCACCCACCGCCCTGCCGCCGCACCCCGCAAGACGCGGTTCCACAGGCGGTTGCCTTCCCACAGCGGGCCCGCTGCCCGGCCATCTCACAGCCGCGCGAGGCCGGATTTCAGACACTCGACGACCAGGTCCTGATCCTCTTCCGTCAGGCGGTTATAGAACGGGAGGGCGATGGTGCGTGCGGCCACCTTCTCGCAGACGGGGAAGTCACCCGGCCGGAAGCCCAGGTCGGCATAGAACGGCTGGAGGTGGACGGGCGTGAAGTAGTTCGAGCACCCGATGCCCTGGTCCCTGAGGTCCGAAAGCACCTGGTCGCGCTGCTCCTGCGTAAACCGGTCGGCCAGGCGCACCACGAAGACGAACCACGACATCTTGCCCTCGGCGTACGGAGGGAGCGGGACGAGTTCCTCCAGGCCGGCAAGCGCCTCGATGTACCGCTCCGCGACAGCGGCCCGCGCCTCGATAAACTCCGGCAGCCGCTTCAGTTGCGAAATGCCGAGCGCACAGCCCAAGTCCGAGAGGCGGTAGTTGTAGCCGAGCCGCGCGTGGGCAAGCCACCCGGCGCCGGTGTCGCGGCCCTGGTTGCGCAGGCTGACGCACAGGTCGGCCAGGGCACAATCGTCCGTGACGATCATGCCGCCCTCGCCCGTGGTCATCTGCTTGTTCGGATAGAAGGCGAAGGTGGCCGCCAGGCCGAACGTCCCCGCCAGGCGACCGTGGTACGTGGCGCCGACGGCTTCGCAGGCATCTTCGACGACGGGGATGCCGCGCGTCTCGCCGATTTCCATCACACGATCCATCGGCATCGGCCGCCCGAAGATGTGGACGGGCAGCAGGAGCCGCGTGTTCTGCGTGACGGCCGCCTCGACCTGCTCGATGTCCATGTTCCACGTGGCCTCGTCGATATCCACGAATACCGGCCGCGCACCTTCGAACAGGGCACAGTTGGCCGAGGCGATGAACGTGAACGGGCTGGTGATCATCTCGTCGCCGGGTCCGAGTTCGAGCGCCCGGACGATCAGATGCAGGGCACTCGTGCCGGAGTTGACCGCCACGCCGCGCGCCATCCCATGAAAAGAGGCAAACGCCTCCTCGAACTCCGGCAGTTTGGGTCCGAGGCTGAGGTGCGGCGTCCGAAGGACCGAGACGACGGCGTCGATATCGTCTTGCGAAATCTCGGGCCGCGCGAGCGGCACACGTTCTTCAACCATGGTTGCTCCTCGTTTGTTTTGTCAGCGAGCGCGGCCGCTCTCCCAACCGGACGCTGCGCGCCGCCGGCAGGTTGCCGGTCAACAGGCAATCGCCGGCCATCGCGGCGGGCTTCTCGATGCCCAGCATCGCCAGGACCGAGACAGCAAACTCGGTGACCGAGCGAACCCCACGCCATCGATCAAGCCCTGAAGATGCTCATGGACTCAAACTGACCGTTCTATGCCGCCAGGAAGTTTTTCGCGGCGACGGAGTGCGGGGTTATCATGAGCATGTCGGGTGATCTCTTTGTCGCAGACTCCTGTGGAGATGGCTTGATGCCAGAGGGTCCGACGCAAGGGAAGGCGACGAACGGCCGCCCTTCCGATCCTTGGCCGCAGCCCGCTCATCGTCGACGACCTATCCCTGGAGCCTGGCCAGACGGAGAAAGTAGTTGGCCCGCTGGAAACCCGGCTCCAGGCGCAGCACCTGGGCCAACAGGTCGGTGGCATCGGCATAGCGGTCGCTGAAGTAGTACACGTAGGCCAACAGGAATTTCATCCGGGCCAGGCCCGGCCGCAACTCCACCTGCCGTTCGAGGTTCTTCAGATGCCGACTGTATTCGTCGGCGTCGCCGTAGAACTCCTGAAGGCGGAACTCGAACAGCCCCCAACTCGGCTCGATCGCGAGGGCCTGCTCAAGGTACCGCGACGCCTGCCGGTACTCGCCGTTGGCGTACGCCGCATGGGTCATGGCAAACAGCGCGAAGGCGTTCTCGGGCTGGGCCTTGTGGGCGCGGCGGTAGGATTCACCGGCCAGGTTGAACTCGCCCATGAAGAACCGGAAATCCCCGAGCCTCATGTGCTCCTTGTAAGAATCGGCGCCTTCGCGGAGGGCCTGGATCAACTCGACCCGCGCTTCGGGGCTCAGGGCAGGTTCCTCGAGCCCCGTCATATCGTCGGCGACGCGCCGGACGGCCGCATCGACCGGCCGGCGAACCGCCTCCGCAACAGCGCCCCGCTTCATGACAGAGAGCAGCCCTTTGGCAACCTGGTCGGCGGCAGCGAGTTTCGTCAGATGTTTCTCGGCCTCCTTCCAGCGTCCCTGGAACAGGTCCAGGAAGGCCATCAGGAACCCCAGTTCGCGGTCGTTGGGCTGTTTGGCCGCCTGCGCTTCGAGCTCCGCCCGGGCGTCGGCCAGATCGTCGGGGTTGCGGAAGACATCCTGGAAGTTCGAGCCGACGATCCGTGTTTTGTCGGGCCAACCCTCGGTCATCACAAGCGACCCGCGCAGTTCCTGCGCCGCACGCCGAAGGTCGCGCGCCCCCAGAAGGCACAGCCCCAAGGCCCGCCGGGCCGTGGCGTTGGTGGCGTCGCGCCGGGCAAGAACTTCCCACGCCTGTGCGGCGAACTTGTACCGACCGTTGTTGAACAAGTAATTGCCGAGGGCAGCCAACTGTGTGTCGTAGAGTTGATCGATCTTGGGACCCTTGACGGGCGGACGCCCGGCCAGCAGACTCTCCATGAGGTCGAGGAATCCCGGCTCGCCGAGGCTCTGCTGCACGTCGTCTGTGAACGGCGCCAGAAAGATTGCGGGCTCCACGGTCCCCCCGCCCACCAGGTCGGTTCGCGAGAAGAATCCGTAGCCGGCATCCGGCCGGTCCAGAATCGGGAAGGGGAACATGAACTGGCGGAACCCAAATCCGAGCCGGCCAAGGCTGACGTCGTCGCGCTTGCGGGCCCGCTCGGCCAGCGCGAGGGTCGTCTCCTTCAACTTGCTGAACCGTGCGCGTTTCTCAAAATTGAGCGAGTCGATGCTCCGGACCTGCATCAGAGCCAGTGGGCTCAACCCGGGTCCCGGCGCAAGGTCTCCCGCGCCAACGGCTTGCCACGTGTTACGCGCCAGGGACACATTGATGCCGCGGGCCGCCAGGTAACTGGCCCCCTGGGGCGGCGGTCTCCTGGCGAATTGCGCTGCGGAAGTGTACCCCATGCCAGAACCCAAGGTGCGATTGATCCCATATGAAGGCAGGTCCGTGAGAAAGCTCGTGCTGGGTCCGTGGCCCACGTCGCGCAACGCCCCCTGGCCCCTGGCCCAGGGCGAGGCAAACGCACCGACCAGAAATACCAGCAGCATGACACCTGCGTCTCGCATAGCGCACCGCCTAATGAATCGGCTCATTTGCCTGCCCATCTTTATTATGCGCCGCCCCTACCCTCTTTGGCAAGGGGTACGGTCATCCCCCTCGCTGCCGGGCAAGGTAGCGATCGGCGGCTTCCTTCTCCTCGGCCGTCATACGCAGAAACCCCAATCGCCAGGCCAGCACCAGCAGCAGCGCACCCGCCACCACGTAGATCACACTCGCGTAACGACCGGGAATGTAAAGGACGAGCAACCCCACCGCCGCCAGCACCGCGCTTGTGCCGAACAGGATGCCGACGGTCGCACGCACCGACAGGCCAAGGCGGTCCACCATCTGGTTGTACACGTGACTGCGGTCGGGCATCATGATCGGCCGGCGACTCGCAAGGCGGCGAATCAGGGCGACCCCCGTATCAAAAATCGGCAGCCCGAAGATGAACAGGGCGCCGACAAACCATTTGACCATGCCGAACTTGCTGGCGAACATGATCATCATGGCGGCCAGGACATAGCCGATAAAGATACTCCCGGCGTCCCCCATGAAGATCCGCGCGGGAGGGAAGTTGTAGGGCAGGAAGCCAATCACCGCCCCCGCCAACGCAAACGCCACCACCATGATCAACCGCGAGTACTCGTACGTGATGCCGCTCGGGTACCACGCGGGGGTCGCCCACGCGGTCAGCGAGGTCGCCAGCAGCAGGAAGCCGATCGAGATCGTGACTGTCACACCCGAACAAAGGCCGTCGAGGCCGTCCAGGAGATTGGTCGCATTGCTGGCACCGATGACAACGAGAAAATGCATCACCAGGCACACGACCAGAACAAAGACGGACGCCTCGGCGAATTGCAGAACGGGCAGCCAGTCCATGTCCGGATACGCAAACCAGCGGATCCCACCCAGCAACAGGATCGCCCCGGCGGCAGCCTGCCCGAGCAGTTTGTGGCGAGGACGGATCTCCTTAAGATCGTCCACCAGCCCCGTTACAAAAGCAACAAGGCCGCCGGCCAACAGGGCCCCGAGCGCCCGCCAATCAACGTCCTCGGCGAGCAAGCCATAAAGCAGAAGCGACGCGGTCCAAGCCAGCCAGATCGCGCACCCACCCAGGTACGGGATCGGCCAGGCGTGAATCTTGACCGCCTGATCCGGCTTGTCGCAGATTCCCTTGCGAAGGGCAACCCAGCGGAAAACCGGTGTGGCCAACAGGCTGACCAGCAAGGACACGACAAACACCCAGATGCCCGGCGCCCATAACTGGCGGAGGGCGTCCCCCCAAGCCGGTACCGCCGGAGGAAACATGCCGCCGTTCCTTCCTTCCCCCCAACACGCCCGTCTGGGAAAGCGTCCGCGCTACGTCTCGGCTGTCGTCACCGCGCGCTTTCCCCAACGTTGTCCTGCAATCCCACATCCTCGGCCGGGCAGAAGACGGCCTCATCGTACCGCAGCATCACGAGACCGTCCTCCCAGGCGTCAGGGTCGATGTGGGCCCGATGTCCGAGATGTTGCTCGATAAGCCACCTGGGGAAGTTCGCCCCCGCCCGGATGGCCAGCGGGACCCCACCGCCAAACCGCGGATTGATCTCGATGAACCTCACCCTGCCATCGACCGTCAGGAAGCACTGGAGCGTGACCACGCCGACGCACTCCTCCAGCGCCTCGACCAGTCGCATGCTCTGGCGGACGATCTCCGGATGCCGCACGGTCACGGCCTTCGAGACCTCGCCGTCGCGCACCTTCAGCCGCCGCCGCGGCACCGCCACGCGGGCCGCGCCGTCCAACCCCGCATACACGTCCACCGTGTGTTCCCGGCCGTCGGCGAACTCCTGGATGACGGTTTCCTCGGTGGCGGCCCTCTGATAGAACTCCAGCGCGTCGCGATCCGGGATTCGATGCACGTCCTTGGCGCTGGAACCATAACGCGGCTTCACGAACAGGGGAAACGGCCCCTTCAGCGCCTTCTCGTACGGAAACACTTCCGGCGTATCAAAACCGTGCCTCCTGAGAAACTCGAACGTCTGTAGTTTGTCGCGGCAGATCCGGACGATCCGGGGTGAGGAAATCAGCGCGCGCGTGCCTGCCTGCTGGAATCGCTCACGCCCGTCGGCCAGGCTCTCCAGTTCCCAGTCGATCAGGGGCACCAGCAGTCCGACCTCATGCTGCTTGCAGATCGTCACGAGGGCCTCGACGTACGGCTCCCCTTCCCTGGCCGCAGGAACCAGGAACCCTTCGTCGGCCCGGTGAAACGCCGGCGCCAGCCGCGAATGGTCGGCCCCGTAAACACGGCCTTTGACGCCCAGTTCGGTCAGAGCCTTCCGAAACGCATCCAATAGACCGACGCGGCGCCCGATGCACGTCAGCAGGATGTTCACCTCTTCAGCCATACCGTCCCCCTTTGCTCGGCCCGTTCGACGCGGCCGTCCCTCTGCCTCGCCCGCCGTGCACCCTTAGCATAACCTCCGCGTCGCGTATGTCAATGCAGCACTACACGTCTTCACGTTTGCCGCCGGCCGCCGCGCCCCGGCACTACCATTTCTGATACGCCGTCTGGCGGCCGAAGCCCTTGAGGAGCGTCTGCCAGAGGATCTTCAGGTCCAGCCACAGACTCATCCGCTCGACATATTGAACGTCGATTTCGAGTTTCTCCTCGTGGGGCACTTCGCCCCGGCCCATGACCTGCGCAAGGCCCGTCAGTCCAGGCCGCACCTCCAGCCGCCGGCGCTGGCGATCGTTGAACTCCCGGGCCTGGCTCACGTAGAGCGGCCGCGGGCCCACCAGGCTCATGTCGCCCTTGAGAATGTTCCACAGTTGCGGCAACTCGTCGAGGCTTGTCTCGCGAAGCCACGGCCCCAGGCGCGTCAGGCGCGGGTCGTCCGGCGCCCCGGGGCTGACACCGAACTGCTCGGCGTCGGTCCGCATCGTGCGGAACTTGACCATCACGAACGGTTTCATGTTCCGCCCGGCCCGTTCCTGCTTGAAGAGCGCCGTCCCAGGGCTGTCGCGACGAATTGCCAGCGCCACGCCCAAGAGCGCCGGCCAGCCGAGCAGCAGAGCCGTCCCGGACGCCGTGACGTCCATGACCCGCTTGGCGGCCCGGCCGAACGGGCTCATGGCGCCTCCTCACCCCGACGAGAGGTCACTTCAAAGACCGGCCCCACGGGTTCCATACGCGATTCCAACTCCACCCACTTCGGCTGATAGCCCGGCACATCGGACGTGACGAACAGACGGCGTCCGGCGGCAGCCGGCCCGGAGAAGACGCTCGCGTCGGCCCCCCAGAACTGCCGAAGCGACGGGACGAACTTCGCGTCATACCCGTCCACAATCAGCACGTCCGGCCGCACGCCCTCCACATCGTGCACACACTTCAGCGGCGTGCTTGCCGTTGTGTCCGGCAAGAGAATCGCACGCTCGGGCAACACCGCCAGGACCTCTTCCGCATACCGCCGCGCGCTGCGGTCCCCGCATTTCCACGGCTGCAGGAAATAGGTGTATGGATCTCGGTAAGGCAATTCCCGCTTGACGAAAACGAAGCCGGCCTGTCGCGCAACGTCCGGCAGCACCGCGTAAACGATCACGGGCACGATCGCCAGAACAAGGCAAACGGGCGCCACCCAACCCCCGCGCCATGCCGCAACCGCCGCCACGCCTGTTCCGATCAACACGCTGCCGAGAACGTAGAACGGAACGAAGAACGAGAACTGGTCCGGCACATTGTAACGCGCCGTCCACAGAAAATACACCGATGCCAGAGCCAGAAGTGCCCACGAGAAGCCGTCCCTGCGGCGGCAGAGGACGACTATTCCCGCAAGCCCGGCCAGGCCGACGGGCGTCGGGTAGTTCAGGCCGAGATAAAGCACGCTGTTTTCGAGCAGCCGAACCAGGCTCGACAGATTGGAGACCTTCGCGGCGAACCCGCCGACGCTCGCCGACAGAAGCGTCTCGGCCAGACCCCCCGTTCGCGCATACTCCACGCCGAGGACGATCCAGTAAAGCGTTCCCCCGGCCAGCCACAGCCCCGCCGCCGCCGGAAGCACCCAACCCGGCGTGCGGCGACGGATGCACTCGATCAGAAGCCAGACGACGAAAACGCCGGCGCTGAACACCGCCATGAGGTGGTTGCTGACCGCCACGCCGTTCAGAAAGAACAGCAGAAGCCACCACCGGGTCTGGCGACGTTCCGACCAAGCCCACGCGCACAGACACTCGGCCGACAGAAACGCCGCCGTCCACCCCAGCACCTCCGACATCACGGCGAACATCCAGACGGTATGCCCGAGGGCGAACGACAGCCCCGCCACCGCAGCCGCCCACCGCAGCCCCGTCATCAGATAGACCAGAAGCACGACGTTGGCCGCCGCAACGGCCATGCTGACGGCCGAAGAAAGGTTCGCGGCGTAGGCGTAGTTCCAGATCCCCGGAAGCGCCAGCGCACGCGCCGTCACCAGGAACCACGGATGAACGCGGACGGCCTCGCCCGGCCGACACCAGACCGTGTCCTGGCCCGGCGGCCAAGTAAGTTGGGCTGCCGTCCGCTGGTATTCGCCGGAGTCCTGCCACGTCAGGTCCGGCGAGAGCGTCAGGACGTACAGCGCGAGCGCCGCAGCAAAAGCCGCCAGCCACAACCACCCCCTGCCGCGCGGCCGGGTCGTGTCGGCGAAAACCTTCAAATGGGTCGGCCCGCTGTTCACGAGGGAGGGTTTCCTAGAAGGCAAAAAGGACCGCCGCCGCCATCGCCACCCACACCACCAGCGCTACCACGAACGCCGCATCGCGCCGGACCATGTCCACCGGGCCGGTGACCTCGCCCGTGATCGCGCGGCTGTGAAACCGGAACACCGCATAGACAACCGGCAACACGGTGATGAACATCCAGTGGTTGCCGACGACCTTCTCAACCGTTCGAGGACTGACCGTATAGAGCATGTACGTGACGATCGTGAGGGCCGCCGACACCGTCATCATATGTTCGAGACTTCGCTGCGTGTAAACCCGCCACTGGACGGGGCGCGTACGGACGGCATCCTCGCCCAGGGCCACGCGTTCGCTCTCGCGCTTCGCAAAACCCAGGAACAGGCTCAGCGTAAGCGTACACAGCAGAAGCCAGTGGCTGACATCGACGCCTACAGCCTCACCGCCCGCCATGGCGCGGATTACGAAGCCCGACGCGATCACCAGCACATCCAGAATGGCGACCCGCTTCAGCGCTACCGTATACGCCGCCATCAGAACGAGGTAAGCGCCGAGCAGCGCCGGAAACGGCTGCCGCACCAGCAAAGACAGACAGACCGCCGCAGCGGCCAGGACCACGCTGAATCCGAGCGCCGCGCCCACGCTGAGCCGGCCCGAGGCCACCGGCCGCCGCCGCTTGACCGGGTGCGCGGCATCCTCTTTGCGGTCCAGAACGTCGTTGAAGGCGTAAACGGCACTGGAGGCCAGGCAGAACGCCGCAAACGCTTTCAGGGCCGCAGCCCATGCATCCGGGTCCACGACCCGCTTGGCGAAAATGAGGGCGGCGAAAACGAAAACGTTCTTCAGCCAATGGCTCGGCCGCGCAACCCGCACGAGGTTCAGAAGCGTTTTCAACCGTTCTCCTCGCCGGAAGGGACACGGACGGAGCGCCGGGCAGTCATGTTATCCGATGGTCGGCAACACGTGTCAAGCGGTCATCCTCCCTGTTGGCTTATCGGCAAATCCGCCTCCGGCGGGAAAGGGAAAGGGTTCGGGCACCTCGCGAACCAGTCCGAGGCAGGTAAAGACCCCTCGGCCAAATTGCCGACTATCACCATACGGGGGGCGACAAACAGGCACTGGTTACGCCTTCTCGCGTCATCTATAATAGGATCCGCCCCAGGCGACTTGAGGTCGCTTGGCCTTGCGCCGATATTGCTTGAGGCCTGCAACGCATGGCAAGATACCTGGTCACAGGCGGCGCGGGGTTCCTCGGCATCAACCTCGTCCGCCATCTGCTCGCACGCGGGCACCAGGTCACGTCGCTGGACTTCGCCGACTTCGACTATCCCGACTGCACCGACCGCGTGCGAATCGTCACGGGAGACATCCGCGACCCGAGCGCGGTGCACCAGGCCGTACAGGGAGCCGACGTCGTCGTGCACTGCGCCGCGGCGCTTCCACTGTACAAGCGCGGCGACATCTTCACAACCGACGTGGACGGAACGCGGAACGTCCTGGAGGCGGCGCGCCAGGCGGGCGCCGAGCGCGTCATCCACATCTCCTCGACCGCCGTATACGGCATCCCCGATCACCATCCCATCCACGAGAACGACCGGCTCGAAGGCGTGGGCCCCTACGGCGAGGCCAAGGTCCGCGCCGAGCAGGTGGCCGTGGAGTATCGCGACGCCGGGCTGTGCGTGCCGATCCTGCGGCCGAAGTCGTTTGTCGGACCGGAGCGGCTCGGCGTGTTCGCCCTGCTCTACGACTGGGCCAAGGACGGCAAGAACTTCCCCATCATCGGCCGCGGCGACAACCGGTACCAACTCCTCGACGTCGAAGACCTCTGCGACGCCATCTCTCGGGCGGCGACGCTCGAGCAGGCGGTCGTGGACGATACGTTCAACATCGGCGCGAAGGTGTTTGAGACCTTCCGGCAGGATCTCCAGGCCGTGCTCGATTGCGCCGGCTTCGGCAAACGCATCGTCCCCCTGCCGGCGCGGCCGGTCATCGCCGCCCTGAAGGTGCTGGAATTCCTCGGCCTCTCGCCCCTGTACCAGTGGGTGTACGAGACGGCCGGCAAAGATTCCTTCGTCTCGATCGACAAGGCCGAGGCGGCGCTGGGGTTTGCGCCCCGGTACTCCAACCGCGATGCGCTGATACGGAACTACGAGTGGTACCTGGCGAACCTGGAGGCGTTCGCGCACCGCTCCGGCATCTCGCACCGCGTCCCCTGGAGCCAGGGTATCCTGCGTGCGGCCAAGTGGTTCTTTTAGTACTACGACGCTGCCTGCGCACCTGCCCGGTTGTCGCTCGGCCGGGGAAAAAGCGGGTCAGGGCCATATTCAATGC
>CAYVAM010000065.1:0-20825 GCA_964449275.1 uncultured Anaerolineales bacterium | reverse complement strand
GGTGGAAATCCTGTGGAGAAAACCCCCGCCCCGCGCCCGGTCGGAAAGCCGCCGGAACAGGAACGCGGATTTGCCGTTGACACCTTCGCAGGGGCGTGCTATGAGTTAAGGTCCGCACACGAATTGCATGGAGAGCCACGGTTTGAGATTTCAGGGTGCGGCTGTGGAAGGAGGATGAAAGGATGGGCGATCGAATTCGCGTGGCGATCGCAGGAGTCGGTAACTGCGCCTCGAGCCTGGTGCAAGGGGTCGCCTACTATCGCCACCGGCTTGAGGCGGACGGCATCCGCGAGACGCTCGGGTTGATGCACTACGACGTCGGCGGGTACCTGCCGGGGGATATCGAGTTCGTCGCGGCTTTCGACATCGATGAGCGGAAGGTCGGCAGGCGCCTCGAAGAAGCCATCTTCGCACTGCCGAACTGCACCAAGGTCTTTTTCGACGACCTGGCCGCCGGCGGCGCGACCGTGCAGATGGGACCTGTCCTCGACGGCTACGCCGACCACATGGCCGAGTTCCGTGACGACCAGCGGTTCGTTCCCGCCCGCACCGAACCTGTGGATGTTGCCGGAGTCCTGAAGGAATCCGGGGCGCAGGTCCTGTTGAACTACTTGCCCGTCGGTTCGCAACAGGCCACCGAGCACTACGCGCAGGCGTGTCTGGCTGCGGGGGTCAGTTTTGTTAATTGCATGCCCGTCTTCATCGTCAGCGACGGGGCATGGGCCGCGCGGTTCGCGGAAGCCGGCATCCCGGTTGTCGGCGACGACATCAAAGCTCAGGTCGGCGCCACGATCGTCCATCGGACGCTCACTCGCCTGTTCCGGGACCGTGGCGCGGCACTCGACGCGACGTACCAGTTGAACACGGGCGGGAACACGGACTTTCTGAACATGCTGAAGCGCGAGCGGCTGTCGTCGAAAAGGGTCTCGAAGACCGAGGCCGTCCAGTCGGAACTCGAGACGCGGCTGCCCGACGACCAGGTTCATATCGGGCCGTCCGACTACGTGCCTTGGCAGAAAGATAACAAGGTTTGTTTCCTGCGGATGGAGGGCCGCGGATTCGCCGGGATCCCGCTCAACCTGGAACTGCGGCTGAGCGTCGAGGATTCGCCGAACAGCGCCGGCTGCGCCATCGACGCCGTGCGGCTGTGCCAAGTGGCGCGCGACCGCGGCCTGGCCGGGCCGCTGGAGGCGGCTTCGGCATACCTGATGAAGCATCCGCCCGAGCAGATGCGCGATTCGGACGCCAGGGCCGAGATCGATGCCTTCATCGCTGCCGGGAGCAAGACGGAAGCGGTTGAAGAAGTGCCGTCGGCCGCGAAATGACGCAAAGCGATTCGGCAGCGGCGCCTGTTCCCGGGTACGTGTTTAGCGTGTCATTCCGAGCGAGCGAAGCGAGTCGAGGAATCTCGCCGTTATGCGTGTCCGGACGACGAGATTTCTCCGCTCGGCCGTACGGCCTCGGTCGAAATGACATTGCTTCGAGAGCACGCTAAACAGGTACGTTCCCGGGCCATGTGAACCCTGTGACCGGCCGGGCATCTCGCGGACATGGTTTCCGAGCACATAGGTCGTTTTTTCTCCGTTTGCCGCGACGCTGTGGCCCGTGGTCTCCTGCGGGTCGGGCTGCGGCCGAATTACATCACCGTTCTGGGTGTGCTTTTTACCGTTGCCGCCGGCGTGGCCGTGGCGTGCGGCCGGGCGCACTGGCGACCGTTGGCGGTGGGCTTCCTCATTGCCGCCGGCGCGTGCGACATACTCGACGGCGCGATGGCGTCCGCCGGTAAACTGACGACGCCCTTCGGGGCGGTTCTCGATTCGGTGTGCGACCGGCTCGGCGACGCCGCCCTGTTCCTTGGCGCGGTCTTCTATTATGCCCTACAGCCCGATGCTCCGGGCGAAGCGGCGAACCTGACGCTCGCCGTCCTGGCAGGGCTTGGCCTGGTGTGGGCATTCCTGACGAGTTACCTGCGGGCTCGCGCCAGGGAGGAAGGGGCGGACGCCCGCGGCGGTTTCTGGCAGCGGGGCGAGCGCGTCGTCACGATGCTGATCGGCATTGGGTTCCTGCACCTGGCGACCGCAGTTTGGATCCTTGGGGTGCTGCCCGTCGCGACGGTTGCCCATCGGCTGTGGCGAGCGCGGCGAACGTGCCCGCCGTCCGCCGGAGCGGCAGGCGGCGTCGTTGGCGAGGCCGAGCCACGCGGAATCCTGGGCGTCATTCTCTTCCGGTGGCGCCGTGGGACGGTTCCGTTCGACATCCAGGCCGGCACGACCATCGCGCTGCTTATCTTTCTGGAGTTTGCTTTCGCGGGCCTGGCGGCGGCCGACCCGCTCCGCCGTTTGGTCCAGTGGCTGGTTGGCGCTTGACTTGAGACCTCAAGCCGATAGACTCGACCGTTGACACGGGACGGCTCCAATACGCGGGTGGAGACAGAAGGCGGCGACCCGCTGACGTGACCCGGCCGGACGACTAAGCAGGAGCGAGGAAGTCTTTCCGAACAGCCGTAGCGCCGGGGTTTATCCCCGGCGCGGAACCGCCATCGACCTGAGGGGCGGTCGCCGGGGATAAACCCCGGCGCTACGGACTTGGGTGCACCTAAATCGGCCGCCGATTTCGGATTGGCTTCGTCGCTCCTGCTTAGGGCCATACAAGGAATGAGGCGGAGCGAACTACCGGACCAGGCGAGAGGAGCAGTTATGCGAGCGTTCACGTGGATGGTGGTGATGGTGATGGTGATGGCTCTTGGCCTTGTGGGCTGTGCCGAGAAGCGAGAGGAGGAACTTCCGCAGATCGATCCGGCGGAACTCCAGGCGACTGCGTCGGTGCCGGCGCTGACGACCGCAACGCCGACCGTCGAGGTTGAGACACCGGGGGCCGCGGTTCCGGACGTTCCCGCTCAGACGGCCGGAGAAAACTACACGGTGCAGAAGGGCGACGGGCTCATGTCGATCGCCCGAAGGTTCTACGGCGAAGCCGGCATGTGGCGCAGAATCTATGAGGCTAACAGGGACCGGATCTCGAACCCCGACCTTATTAAGGTCGGTATGGTCCTGGCCATCCCTCCGAAGTAAAGCGGCCCGGCCGGGGCGGCCCGGCTCGGCGCGGAGGCTGCCGGCTGCGCCCGGACGAGACAGACCATGGCGCATCTGCACGATCGGGGTTCCGAGCCGCCGCGCGTCTTGCCTTGCCCCACAGGTCATCTGACGCTCGCAGAGGTCTGCGCCGACTTCGCCCGGCGCGACGCGGTGCTCGCCCGCCGTGCAGCCGCCCGTGGAATGACCCGTCGCGAGTTCCTCGCGTTTCTTGCTGCCGGCGCTGCCGCAAGCGCGATGTCGGCGGCAGGCGGCAGCGCGGCCGTGACGGGGGACTTGCCCAAGAGCCGTGTCGTCCTCGTGACCCATCCGGAAGTCATCATCAAGGGCTATCGAGTCAATCCGCCCATCATCCGGCAGATGCTCGACCGGGCCCTCGTGGAACTCACCGGCAAACGCACGGAGTCCCTGGCATGGGCTGCCATCGGCCGACAGGACGACTTTGTTGCCGTTAAGCACAACTCCATCGGGCAACCGACGCTCCATAGCCATACGGAGATCAACGACGTGCTGGCGTCGCGCCTCGCTGCCGACGCCAAGGTGGACCCCAAGCGCATTCTCGTGGTGGACCGTCGTCTGCCGCCACCGTACAACGAGTTGTCGGAGCCGTTCACGCTGCCGTCGCGGGGGCTGAAGACGCGCCTCAGGAGACTCTACACAGACCAGGCAACCGCCGTCATCAACGTCTCGGTCCTGAAATCGCACTTTGGCGCCGGCATCTCGGCCGCCATGAAGAATCATCTGGGCAGCGTCAACAACCCTGCGGCGTTCCACGGCTGGGCGCCCGACCGCATGCCGAAGAGCCTGCCGGAGTTGAACGCCCTTGGCCCGCTGCGCGCCAAGACGCGCCTCGTGATTGTCGATGCGATCCGTCCGCTCTTTGCGGGCGGTCCGGCGGATCAGCCCGAGTACCGCTGGGACTTCCGGAGCCTTATCGTCGCGACCGACCCGGTGGCGGCGACGGCCGTGGGGATGCGGATTCTCGAGAAGCAGCGCGCGTTGGTGCGGGGCAAAGAGTGGCCCATGACGGCGGCGAGACAGATGGTCGCCTGGGGCCGGATCATCCGACTCGGCAACGCCGACCCCGACCGCATCGACCTCGTCCGGGTGGACATGGCGTAGGCAACCGGGCCGTGGCCTGACGGTTGCGGACACCCGGCGCGCGGCAGGAAGTGCGTTCCGCGCGGCAGGAAGTGCGTTTCGCGCGGTGGGTCTCCGTAGGCACCGCGCATAATGGCACATATCCGCGGCAGGTACGGAGACCCGTCGTGCGAGCGAGCGCCGTTGCGTCGGCCGGGGCCGCTTGCTATAGTCGTCGCCGGAGTCGGAAGGGAGACCCTCTTGCGAATCACGTTCCTGGTTCCGGGACGTGGGCTGGTCGGCGGCATCAAGGTGATGGGTGAATATGCCGGTCGCCTTCGCGCGCGGGGTTACGACATCGCGGTCCTGTACCGCCGCGGCGCGAGGGACTTCAAACGGTGGTTTCTGCGGTCGCTTACTCGCCGCACGCCGGACGCGCTCGACGACTCGGGTTGTACGTTGACGGCGGTCCGCGAGTTCACGTCCGAGACGGTTCCCGACGCCGACGTGATCCTGACGAGCGGTCTGCTCGCCGTCCGGGCGGCGTCGGCGCTTCCGTCCGAGAAGGGGCGGCTGGTCGAGATCGTGCAGAGCACGATCGACATGGAAGAGCACTCCGCCGAGGCGCGGAAGGTCATGGCCCTGCCGGTGCATCGTGTGGCCGTGTCGGATTACGTGGCCCGGTACCTGAAGCATGAATTCGGCGTGGAGGCCGCGCTTGTGCCGAACGGCGTGGACCACTCGCAGTTCTACAACAACGAACGCCAGTTCCGCACGCCGCGCACCGTCGGCATGATCCACGTGGCGGGCGAAATGAAAGGAACGGCCGAGGCGTTTGAGGCGATGCGGCAAATCCGCGATCAGTGGCCCGACGTGCGGCTGGTCATGTACGGCGCCGAGCGACCGCGCAACGCGCCGCCGCGCGCGGAAGTCTTTATCCGACCGAAGGCCAGCCGCCTACGCGCCGTCTATTCAGGTTGCGAGATCTGGCTGGCGCCCAGTCACAGCGAAGGCTTCGGCCTGCCGGTCGTTGAGGCGATGGCGTGCGGTGTTGTGCCGGTGGCGACCCGCGCGGGCGGCCACGAGTGTATCATCGAGGATGAGGTCAGCGGTTTCCTGGCGCCTGTCGGCGACGCGGAGGCGATGGCCAAACGGATTGCCCTCCTGCTGGAAGACGAGTCGCTTCTTCGCACGATGTCCGGCGCCGCTCACGAGCGAAGCCTCGCCTTCGATTGGGAGACGTCCACCGACGGGCTCGAGACACTCCTCAGGGCATGGACCGGCGAAGACGACCCCCCGCCGCGCGGTGGGCAGGATTGACCGCCGCGCTATCCCCATGGGGTGGCGATGCGAAGTTGACAAAGTAGCGGATGGGCGCTCACATGCGGGTCGGCTGGGGTTCTTCGCTGTTCTGCCTGATCAGAAGGACCGGCACGGCCGTCGCGACGATGTCCGGATCGAAGATTGCCCCGCTTCCACGGACCAGGATGTCGATGGCGAGGTTGGTATCCCGCGCTGCCCGGTACGGCCGGGGGCTGGTTAGAGCGTCGTACGTGTCGCAGACCGCGATGATCCGCGATCCGAGTGGAATCTCGTAGCCGGTCAGGCCTTGTGGGTATCCGGAACCGTCGAACGCCTCGCTGTGAGAGCCGGCAATGGTGGCCACCTCTTCAAGGCCGCTCATCGAGGCGAGGAACTCTTTCGTGCGGCCGGTCAGTCGGCGGACCTCCGCCAACTCGTCGGCAGTCAACTGACGCGGCTCGTCGATCAGCGATTTCGGGACGGTGATCGTGCCGAGGTCATGGAGCAGTGCGGCCCACTTCACGTTCACCGTGTCCTTCGGCGACATGCCCAGGGCCATCGCCACCAGGACGGCCAGGCTCGCGACGCGGCGACTGTGGCCGATCTTGTCCGCCGGGTGGGCGTCGGTGACGTGCGCGAACAGTTCAAGGAGGCCGGTGATTTCGGCCTCGGTCGTGGCGAAATCATCACCTGCAAGGCGACGAATCTTGTCTCGAACGACGGATTCCACGTCCGCCTCGGTCAGCAGTTGGGCGTAGAAACCCGATTCGCCGAGAACGTCGATGCCGGCGTCAACCACCGACAGCGAGACCTGCCCTGCCGTCCGGTTCCGCACGGCGTCGAGTAAAGGCGGGAGTTCCGGCGACCCCTGTTCTCTGAGAATGAAGTCGCACGTGTCGGCGAACCGCAGGACCTGCGCCGCCGGGCTGATCTCGCTCCCCACCTTGCCACGCGGGTAGCCGTGCCCGTTGGTCCACTCGTGGTGGTCGAGGATAATCTCGGCCACGGCGTATAGGCCGGGCACTGTGGCTACCAGTTGGGCGCCCGTCAAGGGGTGTGACCGCATCAGCGGCCGATTGGCTTGCTCTGCCAGGTTTGCAGGATGGGAGTAGTCGGGTTGGTTATCCAGGAGCCCGACGTCGTGGATGAGGCCCGCGTAGAAGGTGTCGCGGGGGTCTGCCCCGCGAACGCGCGATGCCGTCCGCGATGCCAGGGCTGCAACGCGCCCATGGTGCGGAACCTCCGGACTGGGCCTGTAGTCAAGAACATGAGACAGGGCTGTCAGCACTTCGCCTCGATTGAGGTGGACTTCCATGCCGGCGGAATCCAGCGGTGAGGCTGGGAAAGTCTCCATGGTCTTCTCCGAACCGTCATGCCCCGTAGGGAAAGGGCCATCCCAGTGCGCGTGGTACGTGCTGCGGTGTTGGTGTTATCGGCCGGAGTTGGCGGCGATATAAGGGATTCCGCCTCCGCGCGAGGCTTCTTTTGCGTTTGACTGGCCTCCAACCCGCCGTTACGATACGCCGCGATTCAGCCCGGGTTCCGGTGTCTCCCAATACCGCCAGTGCGCGAAGGAGAAACGCTTGAGCACTTACGACGTAGCCGTTCTTGGCGGGGGACCCGGGGGATATGTGGCGGCCCTGCGGGCGGCCGCACGCGGCGCTAAAGCGTGCTGCATCGAAGCCGGCCAAGTGGGCGGCGTCTGCCTCAATTCCGGGTGTATCCCCGCCAAAGCGATGCTCCACGCCAGCGAAATCTTCCGTCAGATGGGCCGGGCACGCGAGTACGGACTCCATGCCGGACAGGTTGCGGTGGACGGCGCCGCCTTCATGAAACGCGCATCAGACGTGGCGGCAGACCTGCGAAAGGGCGTCGAGGGCCTCCTGAAAGCACGGAAGGTGGATGTGATACGCGGACGCGGTGTCCTGACGGCGCCCGACACGATCCGGGTCGATGCCGACGGCAAGAAGCAGAGCGTGAAGGCAAAATCGATCATCATCGCTACAGGAGCGCGGCCGGCGCGGCCGGACTTCCTGCCGTGGAACTCCGACCACCTCTGGACCTCCGACGAGGCCACCACCGCCACCCAACTGCCGCAGAGCGTCGTCGTGATGGGCGGCGGCGTCATCGGATGCGAGTTCGCCACCGTCTATGCCGAACTCGGTATTCCGACCACACTGATCGAGATGCTCGACACACTGGTTGCCAACCTCGATGATGATGCCGGCAAAGCCGTCGCCAGGAGCCTCAAAAAGCGGCGCGTGAAGGTCCATACCGGCGCACGCGTCGTAGGCATGAAGGCGACGAAGAAAGGCGTGACCGCCGAGTTGGACGGCGGCAAAACCGTAAACGCCGCCGTCGCCCTGGTCGTTGTCGGACGCATGCCGAACGTCGAGAACATCGGCCTGGAAACGGTGGGCGTTGAACTCGACGGGCGTATCATCAAGGTCGATGACCGCTGCCGGACCAACGTCTCGGGCATCTACGCCATCGGCGACTGCGCCGCGACGCTCCAGTATGCGCACCTTGCCAGCCGCATGGGTGTTGTGGCGGCCGAGACCGCCACGGGGCACGACGCGCGCGACCCGCGCGATGTTGTGCCGGCGGTCGTCTACACGCATCCGGAAGTTGCGAGCGTGGGGTTGACGGAAGCCGAGGCACGCGAAACCGGCAAGAACATCCGCGTGGCACGTTTCTCGTACCAGGCCAGCGGCATGGCACGGGCCTACGGCGATCCGGAAGGCCAGGTCAAACTCATCGCCGAGACGGACTGCGGAGAAATCCTCGGCGGCCTGGTCATCGGCCGGCACGCCGCAGACGTGATTCAGGAGATTGCCCTGGCCATGCGCCACGAGTTGACGGTCGAGGAATTGGCGACCACGATCCATCCGCATCCTACGTTCGGCGAGGCCGTTTGCGAGGCCGCACACGTCTGGCTTGGGCTGCCCATCCACACCACCGGCTGAGCCATGGCCGAACTGGTTCCGCAACGTGCGCGGCGGGTCTCCCGACCCGCCGCGAGAAAGGCGGCCAAGCGGGATTGCGGATGCGGACACCCGCCACCCGAGGGATATGAAACAGATTCTGAGCCATGGCCGAACTGGTTACCTTCGATCTCGGTCGCGCGGCGTACGAGCCAACGTTACGCTTGCAGGAACGTCTCCGCGAAGAAGTTAAGGCCGCGAACCACGAGCGGGCGTACCTGGTCCTCGTCGAGCACGATCCGCCGGTCATCACGCTGGGCCGCGGCGCCGAGGCCGCACACGTGACGGCGTCGCGCGAACGACTGGCGCGCGAGGGCGTTGAGGTCCACGAGTCCGGCCGCGGTGGCGATGTCACCTATCACGGGCCCGGGCAACTCGTCGGCTATCCCATCATTCGGCTCGACCTCCATGGCCGCGACGTCCACCGCTACCTCCGCGACCTGGAAGAGGTGTTGATTCGCGTCCTCGCCCGTTTTGGCATCGAGGGCACGCGGGCCCAGGGGATGACCGGCGTATGGGTTGGTGCAGAGAAGGTGGCGGCCATCGGGGTGGCCATCAGCCGCTGGGTCACGTGGCACGGCCTGGCGATCAATGTGGACACGAATCTTGACCACTTTGACCTGATTGTGCCGTGCGGAATCCGTGGCAGGCGGGTGACGAGCCTGGTCCGTGTGCTCGGGCGGCCGATCACGGTTGCCGAAGTCAAGCCGCATCTTGTAGAATGCGTGGTCGATGTTTTTGGCTTCGACGGCGCTCGCCCGGACGACGTGCCGGCGACGGCCGGCTGATTGCCTCGATCCGCGTGTAGGGAACTTATGCCGAACCATCCTGAAACCAGGTCCGCGAAGCCGGCGCACCGTTTCCCGCCGTGGCTCCGGAAACGTGTCCCCAGCGGGGAGGCGGCCGCACGCGTCAGGAGCCTCCTGGCGGAACTCGGCCTGGAGACTGTCTGCGCGAGCGCCCACTGCCCGAACCTTCCGGAGTGCTTCGCTCGCGGCACCGCCACGTTTCTGATCCTCGGCAACTCGTGCACGCGCTCGTGCCGGTTCTGCGCCATCCCGACCGGTCCGCCCGGGCCGCCCCGAAATGAGGAACCCGAAGCGGTTGCGGAAGCCTGCGACAAACTGGGTCTGCGGCACGTGGTCATCACCAGCGTCACGCGGGACGACCTGCCCGACGGCGGGGCGGCCCATTTCGCGAAGACCATCCGTGCGGTCCGACTCCGGATGCCGAAGACGGTCATTGAGGTTCTGACACCCGACTTCCTGGGCCGGACACCGTCCGTCGATATCGTGCTTGACGCGGGGCCCGACATCTTTAACCATAACGTCGAGACGGTGCCGCGCCTGTACCCGGAGGTGCGGCCTGAAGCGGACTACCGCCGAAGCCTCGACGTTCTTGCACACGCGAAGCGGCGAGCCGAACGCGATGCCGCGTCGCTCTGCACCAAGAGTGGGCTGATGCTGGGTCTCGGCGAGATGGCCGACGAGGTCCGCGCCGTGCTGCGTGCCCTTCGCGGCGCAGGGTGCGACATCGTGACGATCGGCCAGTATCTGGCGCCCTCGTCGGCGCACGTGCCGGTGGCGCGATTCGTCGAGCCGGCCGAGTTCGAGGCGTGGGAGGCCGAGGCCCGGGCGCTCGGCTTTGCTGCTGTTGCGGCAGGGCCGTTCGTCCGCAGCAGTTATCACGCCGATAGCCTTTTCGAAAGCCGCCGCCAATGAGCGCGGCGCCGCATCGCCGGCGTGTTTTGCTGAAGCAACAGTTAGCCGCCGGGCTTGCCCGGCGCGGCGCAACATCGCCGGCGTGTTTTACTCAAGCAACAGTTAGCCGCCGGGCTTGCCCGGCGCGGCGCAACATCGCCGACGGGCTGCACTGAAGCAACAGTTAGCCGCCGGGCTTGCCCGGCGCGGCGCCGCATCGCCGACGTGTTTTACTGAAGCAACAGTTAGCCGCCGGGCTTGCCCGGCGTGGCGCAACATCGCCGACGGGCCGTACTGAAGCAACAGTTAGCCGCCGGGCTTGCCCGGCGTGGCGCCGCCGGGCTGCACTGAAGCCAACAGTTAGCCGCCGGGCTTGCCCGGCGCGGCGCAGCATCGCCGACGTGTTTTACTGAAGCAACAGTTAGCCGCCGGGCTTGCCCGGCGCGGCGCAACGGCGCCGCCGGGGCCGAGTTGCACGCGAGTTAGCCGCCGGGCTTGCCCGGCGCGGCGCAACATCGCCGACGGGCCGTACTGAAGCAACAGTTAGCCGCCGGGCTTGCCCGGCGCGGCGCAACGGCGCCACCGGGGTCGAGTTGCACGCGAGTTAGCCGCCGGGCTTGCCCGGCGCGGTCTTGTGGGAGGGCAGTTATGGCAGTCATCGATGTGACCTTGCCGGACTTGGGCGAGGAAGCGGCAGACGAAGCACGCGTGGCCTTCTGGTACGTTGACGTTGGCGAAGAACTGAAGCGAGGCGACGATCTCGTCCAGATGCTGACCGACAAGGCCACATTCGACGTTCCGAGCCCCGCCGCCGGCAAGGTGGTCGAACTGGTGGCCGATGAGGATCAGGCGGTCAAGGTCGGCGAGATCCTGTGCCGACTCGAGGTCGGGGACTAACGTGGACGAAACACGACGCGGCTGTTTTCTCGTGCTCGACGGGCCGGAAGGCGCCGGCAAGACCACGCAGGTCCAGCGCCTCGTCCGACGCCTCCGCGACGCGGGGCGCGAAGCGACCTCCGTCCGCGACCCCGGCTCCACGCCCGTCTCGGAACGCATCCGCGAAGTCCTGCTCGACCGGCGCCTCCCGGACATGGACGCCCGAACCGAGGTGTTCCTCTACATGGCCAGCCGGGCGGAGATGGTGGCCCGCATCGTCCGGCCCGCTCTCGACGTGGGCCTTGTCGTCGTCTGCGACCGGTTCGTCTCCTCGACGGTCGCGTACCAGGGCTATGCGGGCGGCATCGACCCGGAACTCATCTGGGACCTTGGCCGTACGGCCTGCGAGGGTATCGAGCCGGACCTGACTCTCATTCTCGATCTTTCCGTCCAGGAGGGTCTTGCGCGGGCGAGGCGTCTTGCGGAGCCCGACCGTATCGAGGCCAAAGACGTGGCCTTTCACGAGAAGGTCCGTCAAGGATTCCTGTCGATGGCCGAGGCGCGGCCGGACGTATTTGCGGTTGTCGATGCGTCGCAGCCGCCCGACGCCGTCGCCGGCGCCATCTGGGAGGCCGCGAAGCGTGTCCTTTAGTCGAATCCAATACCAGTCGGCCGCCGTTCGGATGCTTCGGGCCGCCGTCGCCGGCGACCGCGTGGCCCACGCCTACCTGTTCGTCGGGCCTCGCGGAGTAGGGAAGGGACTGGCGGCAAGGGAACTGGCGAAACTGCTGTTCTGCGAGTCGCCCGTCGGCGCCGACGCCCACGACCTGGACCCGTGCGATGTGTGCGACCCTTGCCGCCGCGTGGACCGGGATGTTCACCCCGACTTGCACTGGTTCCGCAAGGAGGCCGACCGCAATGACTTCCGGCTGCGCCTCGTGGCGAGGCGTGACGGCAGCCCCGACGACGTGGTGATCGAGTCGGTGGTGCTGATGCCGATGGAAGCGCCGCTCACCGTGACCGTGCTGGACGATGCGGAACTGTTGAACGCGGCGGCTGCCAATGCGCTGCTGAAGACGCTTGAGGAACCCTCGCCGCACGCTCTCCTTATCCTGCTCTGCGCCGACGCCTCGCGCCTGCCGGGCACGATCCTCTCGCGATGTCAATGGGTGCGGTTCCGTCCGCTGCCGGCGGAATTCGTCGCCGAGAAGGTCCGCGACGTCCTGGCCGCACGCACCAGCCGGCAGGCGGACAAACGCAACGAGCCGGAGCAGACCGAGCCGGTCTCAGCCGAGGAAATCGCCTTTGTCTGCCGCTTTGCGGGAGGCAGCATCGAACGGGCCGCAACCCTGGCCGGCAGCGGCCTATGGGAACTCAAGCAGCAACTCGTCGCCGGGTTGCCCGAAATCAATGCGGCTACCGCCTTGATCATGGCCGAGGCCATCGCCCAATGGGGCCGCGCCGTGGCGCGGCGCGAGCACGTCAAGTGGGACACGCCCGAGGCGAACGCCGTCCGGCGGCGGTCGGCCCGGCTGGGCCTGGCGGCGGTGGCGTCGGCGTTTGGAGATGCGGCCCTTCTGGCGGCGGGTGGCGACGCCGCCGGCCGCCTCGTCAACGCCGACCAGCGCCGCGAGATCGAGGTCGTCGCCGGTTGGCCGGCCGAAACCTGTGCCCGCGCGGTCGGCCTGCTTGCCGACGGCCAGGCCCAGATCGGCCGCTACGTTCATACCGAGTTGGCCGCCGAGAACGCCCTCATTCAAGTCAGCCGCCTGCGACCGTCGATGTAAATGCACGGGTGCAAGGCGGCGAACGCTTCCCACGTTCAGCCACCGCCCGTTTTGTGTTGCAAAGAGGCTTTGGCGCGTCTAGCATACAGGTCTTTGGGCGGTCCGGGAAGGCCCCGTAGCGAAAGGCGGAACAGATGACGCTCGCGTTCTTCAGGCGCCACCGCAAGTGGTTCATGGTTCTGATGTTCGCCGCCGTGATCTCGATGGTCTTCTTCATGTCGTGGCGCGCCATGTGGGAAAAACTGAGCGTCTACTTCAGTTCGGCAGGCCCGCGCCGCATCGTCGGCTCCATCGACGGCCGCACCGTCCGCGCGGAGGAAGTAGGCGACTTGTATCACGGCGTCAGAATGGCCGGTCAGGCCAGCCAGTGGTGGGCCATGGCCCTTAACCCGCGCGACGCCTCGCCCGAGGACCGCCGCCGACTCTATACCTACACGATGGGCATGACGGCGTGGCCGATTCTCTCCCGGACGATGAAGACAGAGAGGGCCGAGCGCGACACCATCCTGACGTGGATAGCCCTGTACGATGAGGCCCGCCGTCTCGGATTCGCCACGTCCGCAGCACAAGTCAATGCACGCATCGAGAGTCTTAGAGCGCTCGGTCTGACGGACGTCCATCTCGCCCGCGTGGTGGACGAGGTGGCCGCCGGACAGCAGGGCCTCTTGATCGAGGGACTTCGCAAGGACATGACCTTGACGGCATACATCAACTGGCTGGGCGAGACGCTCGGCGCGGCCGTCGAGCCCGAGATGCGGCGGGAGTTCACCAGGATGGACGAACGCATCAAGGTTCGATTGGTCGTGATGAAGGCCGAGGATGCCCTTGAGCAGGTCAAGGACGTGCCCGACGAGACCCTGCGGAAGCAGTTCGACAAGTACGGGAAGTTCCTGGCCGGAAAGAGCCCCGAGGGCTACGGCTACCGCATTCCCGACAGGGTTGCGTTTGAGTACCTCGTGGCCGACCCGGCGGGGTTCGAGAAAGAGGCCGAGCCGGAGGTAACCGCCGACGCCGTCACCGCGTATTACGACGCCAACAAGGACACCGAGTTCCTCGTCAAGGAAGAGAAGGACGAGAAACCGGACGCCGCCGGGAAAGACGACGCGAAGGCCGCCGACGATAAGGACGAAACCGCTTCGGCCGGCGAGAAAAACGAGAAGACGCCCGAAAAAAAGTTCCGCCCGCTGGAGGAGGTCCGCGACCAGATCCGCAAGACGTTGCTGCGCCGCCAGGCCGAACGCCTCGCCAGCCAGCGCCTGCACGAAAACGTGGCTGAGATCCGCACCATGAGAAAAAAACCGGAACTTGGTATCTGGGCCGACGGCACCGCCGTACGCCACGTGCGGGTCAAGGATCTTCACACGGCTGACGGACTGGCCGAACTCAAGGGCATCGGCCAGGCAACCTCCGGAAACGATGCCTTTCCCACGTACGCCGTGGCGGTCGGCGAACTCGTCGGCCAGGATAAAGCCAGGATCGGCGCGGGCGAGATCAGCGACGTCTTCGCCGACCCTGACGGCCGGGCCTACGCCTTCCGTGTGACGGCTGTTGAGGCCAACCACGAACCGGCTGCCCTCAGCGAGGTCCGCGACAAGGTTCTGGCCGATGTCCGCCGCGCGAAGGCGTTTGAAATGATCCGTGAACGCGGCAAGAAACTGGTGGAGGCTGCTTCGGCCAAGAAGGGCCTTGAGGCCGCTGCCAAAGACGCCAACGTCGAGACGGTTATGAGCGACTGGTTCCCGCGCGAACGCGCGATACCCTACCGCGGGCGGTGGGTAACCTTTCCGCCGGCGCTGCCGAAGGTCGGGTCCAACCCCCTTGTCGTCGCGGAGTGTTTCCGGATGGCCGAAGACGGGCGGCAGCGGACCCTTGTGACGCTGGCCCGGCAGCAGATGGTTGTTGCGGCCGAACTCATCGAACGCAAGCCGCCGCGCGAGGCGGCCTTCGACGCGATGCGGCCGCTTATCGCTCAGCGCGTCACAAGCCAGTTGGCCGAGAACGCTCTGCGCGCCGTGCTTGCCGGCGGCGCCATTCAGCGGCGGATGATCGTCGTGGCAGAGGTGGTCGATACCTCCTCCACTCCGCGCGAAACCGGCGACGAAAACGGCCGGTAGAGCCACCGTGCCCGACGCGCCCACCCGGCTCGGCGCCGCGCCCGAAGTTCATCACCGGCGGCTGTTGACAACCGCCTGTCCGGCGGCTATAGTCCCGCGTGCATGCCTGGGTGGGTAGGTAGCTCAGGCGGTAGAGCAACGGACTGAAAATCCGTGTGTCGTGGGTTCAACTCCCACCCTGCCCACCATTCTCGCCGTTTCTGAAACGCCGGCGGCCATGAGCGGCCAGGGCCGCCGCGCGACTCACCGGCTGTCGATCAGGCCGATGGCGGCGAGCCGTTTTCGCAAGGAAGGGCCGAGGGTTTCCAGCCAGCGCACCAGGGCGGGGTCGGGCGTGGCGCCGCTGACTCGATAGCGCACGCGCCGCTCGATCTTCAGACCCAACTCGCGGCTCTTGTCCTTGCCGGTGAAGGCCGCCGCCTCGCGCGTCCCGCTTGCATCGGGAGTCACGGGGCCGCCCACTTCAACTTGCCGTTCTCGTCGAGCAGGCGGAGCCTCGGCCCGTCCTTGTCCACAACCAGCGAGGCGCGGTGCTTGCCGTTCTCGTCGAGCATGGCCAGCATCGGCCCGACCTCGTCCACGGCCAGCATGGCGCGGGGCTTGCCGTTCTCGTCGAGCATGGCCAGCTTCGGCCCGTGCTTGCCCACGACCAGGATGGCGCGGTCCTCGCCGTTCTCGTCGATCAGGCTCAGCACCGGCCCGGCCTTGATGACGGCCAGCATGATGCGGGGCTTGCCGTTCTCGTCCACAAGAACGAAGCTATTGCACCCGGCCGCCGCGACGATGCAGACCAGGGCGAAGGCCCCCGCCACCAGGCGCGCGGCGGCCGGCAGCCGCCGATTGCGGCGCTTCGCGCGGGCGAGTTCCCTCTCCAACGTTTCCAGGCGTTCTTCGGTCGTCATGACAAATCTCCTTTTCCCCTCCGTCAGGTTTCTATCGCACGTCAGCAATCTGGCAAATCAGCGCAGCAACACAGGCCAGAGCGATCAGGCCGCGCTCTTTCGCCAGCGTGCAAGCGAGTGCGTGGGTAAGCCGGCTCTCAGGCTGGTCGTACTGGCCGAAGCCGTTTCTGACTCACGGCTCTCTCTGAGCAGTTCGCCTCCGTTTTCGCAGATCTCCCACGCGCCGCTCGATCTTCAGGCCCAACTCGCGGCTCTGGTCCCTGTCGGTGAAGGCCGCCGCCTCGCGCGTCCCGCTTGCATCGGGAGTCACGGGGCGGCCCACTTCAACTTGCCGTTCTCGTCGAGCAGGAGCAGCGCCGGCATATGCTTGATAACGCCCAGCGTGGCGCCGGGCATGCCGTTCTCGTCGCGCAGGAGGAGCAACGGGTTGCCATCGATCAGGGACAGCACGGCGCGGTGCTTGCGGTTCTCGTCGAGCAGGGTCAGCGTCGGCTCGCTGTCGACCAGGGCCAGCATGGCGCGGGGCTTTTCGTTCTCGTCGAACAGGCTCAGCGTCGGCCCGCCGTCGACCAGGGCCAGTATGGCGCGGGGGTGGCCGTTCTTGTCCTCAAGAACGAAGGTATTGGCGCGGATGACGCTGCACCCGGCCCCCGCGACGATGCAGACCAGGGCGAAGGCCCCCGCCACCAGGCGCGCGGCGGCCGGCAGCCGCCGATTGCGGCGCCTGCCCGCCGGCCGGCAGGCGGGATTCGCGCGGGCGAGTTCCCTCTCCAACGTTTCCGGGCGTTCTTCGGTCGTCATGACTTGTCTCCCTTTCTTTGTCGCGCAGCGGTCAAGCCACGGCGCGCTTGCCCTGCCAGGAAGGGCCGCCGCGCCGGGGTGTGAACGGAAAGCCCTGGAGGACTTGCCGAACCCGAGCGCGACGGTCCAAGATTGTGAACTATGGGGATTCATAGCACTTTCCGCTCACTCCCTTGTAGTAAGCAGGAGCGATGAAGTCAATCCGAATTCGGCGGCTGACGTGACGTGTACCGAGGTCCGTAGCGCCGGGCTTCATGCACCTTGCCGCTTCTCGGTCACCGCCGGACGTCCTGGCGGGGGCGTTCGCACGGTCCGCGTTCTGTTTGTCCGCAAGACGCCGAAACCCGTTGCATCCCGTCTCGACTGCGGTAGAATGGCGGGGCGTGATGTCGCCGGCGAGATGCTCAGGGGCGCTCGGCGTGACCCAAGGCCGGTAACTGAGGAGGAGCCAACGTGCCGCGAAAGGAAACGTTGCTGGTGGCGGCTACCGCTGCGTGCGTTCTCGTGTTCCTTGTGGCGGCGGCTGGCCCATCGCCGGCGGCGGGTGAGCGGGATGCGGTGACGCTGCACGACGGAGACCGGCAAGTGCTTGAATACCGGTACGGCCGCGTGCCGTTCAAGCCGTACGTCAGACGCTTCTTTACACCGGGTGGTGTGAACGTTCTCCGCGACGCTCCACACGATCACCTGCACCATCACGCGCTGATGTTCGCCATCGGCATCGACGGTGTGGATTTCTGGACCGAAACGCCCCAGTGCGGTCGGCAGGTGCCCGTGGGCAGCATCGTGGACAAGGTCATTGTCTGCGCTCAGCGCCTCGACTGGAAGCCTCCGAATCAGCCCACGCCGTCGGCGCGGGAGACACGTACCATCCGTGTCCATGCCGACGGGTCGCTCGGCGCCTCGCTGTTCACGTGGCGCACTGAATTGGCGCCCGCCGAGGGCCGGGACACCATCAAGTTGTGGGGCCGGCACTACTTCGGCCTCGGGATGCGGTTCGACAAGTCGATGGACAAGGCCGGTGAGTTCTTCACGGTCAAGGGCAAGGCCAAAGGCGAGGGCGTCCGCGGCGACGAGAGGTTGGTCAAGGCGCCATGGATCGCCTATACGGCCGCCGTCGAGGGCAAACCGGTCACCGTGGCCATGTTCGACTATCCGAAGAACCCGCGCCCGGGCCATTGGTTCACCATGACGAAACCGTTCGCATACCTCTCGGCCACGCTGAACCTGCACCGCGAGCCAATGACCTTGAAGGCTCCCGAAACGCTCGCGGTTGTGTACGGCGTTGCCGCCTGGGACGGCCGCAAAAAACCGGACGAGGTCGAATCCCTGTACCGCCGCTGGCTCCAACTGACCTCGCCGAAGAAACCCGACGCGTCTTAGCGCTACAGCGCCACTTCCCGCGCGGCGGGTCTCCCGACACGCTGCCGCAACGTTCTCGCCGGCCGACCTCGCCTACCAGGTCCAGACGCCGCTCATCATGGCGATGTGGAGCCTGCGGCAGGGGAAGGTGGCCACGTTCGATGCCGCCAAGCAGGAGATCGTGATGTAAGCCCTCTGGCCGGCGGCTCTACCGGCCGATAGACTTACGTCAAATGGCCGTTCGCCGCACCTTTGCGCGGTGGGTCTCCGTACCCACCGCGCCGATGGCCTTACCTCGAATGGCCGTTGGCCGCACCCCCCCACGAAAACGTGTTTTTCGGTGTCTGAATCGGCGTTTCTGGCCCGTGAGGGGCGATTTTTTGGTAAGATACGTCCGACACACGTTCTGCGCAGTCCGACACACGTTCTGCGCGGTGGTTCTCCCGAACCACCGCGCTTTGTGGGCAAGTGGCGGTGTGGAGAAATCGGTACTGCGTCCCCGGAATTACCCGGAATTAAAATGAGTATTGCTTCTTCAGTCACCAACCCCCGGCTCCTTCCATCCGTGCGACTCGTACCTCTCAATCCGGCTCTCCTTTTGCTCGTCTGTGTCAACTTCCTCCCTCCCCATCCAGATAAACAGGTATGGCTGGTCGTCATCCGGGTCGAGACACAGCCTAACGCCTTTCACCTTACGGGGCGAGTCCCAGGGGCTGCATTCCACCTCCATCTCGAGACTCGGCGCGAAGGGCAGGTCGATAGTCTTCCACATTTCCTGGGCGCCGCCGTTGCCTTCTGTCACAACCAGAACGTTCAGAATCGCCTTCATGACTGCTTCCTTTCTAGTCGCCTTTCTCCCCAGAGGGATGGCGAATTCACATCGTAAGTGCAACGGGTCGGGGCCAGAAGACCTGCGCCGTTCGTTTCTTGCCGTCGCGGTCACGGTACGTCGTTCGGAAAAGCCGCATGAGAACACCTGCCTTTCTCCGCACCCGCCTCGCGAGCGGGCGGTCACGGGGCCGACGACACGGGCTTGCCGTTCTCGTCGTACAGGTCCAGCCCCGACCCATCCTTGTCCACGAATAGCATGGCGCCGCCCTTGCTGCTCTCGTCACTCAGGGCCAGCGCTGACCGGTCCTTGTTCACAGACAGCCCGGCGCGGATCTTGCCGTTCTCGTCGAGCAGGTCTAACCCCGACGCGCCCCTGTCCACGACCAACCCGGCGCGGGTCGTGCCTTTCTCGTCTCTCAGGGCCAGCATCGGCCCGTCCTTGTCTACGCTCATGCTGACGCAGGACTTGCCGTTCTCGCCGGTCAGGCTCAGCCTCGGCCGGTCCCTGCCCATGCGCAGGCTGACGACGCCGGACTTGCCGTTCTCGTCGAACAGGTCTAACCCCGGCCCGCGCGGGTCCATGCTCAGGCTGGCGCGGGACTTGCCGTTCCCACCGAACAGGGTTAACCCCGACCCCTCCCTGTCCATGTGCAGGCTGACGCCGGGCTTGCCCCTCTCGCAGGTCAGCATCAGCCTCGGACCGAGCGGGTTCACGGTCAGGCTGACACTGGTGTCGATCTCCTTAGACAGGCTCAGCCTCGGCCCGAACTTATCCGCGCGCAGGCTGGCAAGGGTCTGGTTCTCGCCACGCAGGACCAGCCCCGGCCCGCGCTCGTCTATGTCCAGGCTGACGCGGGGGTACTCACCGTCCTCGTCAAACAGGGTCAGGTGCGGACCGCTCTTGACCGCCGCCAGGCTAACGCGACGCCTGTTGTTCTCGTCACGGAGGGTCAGCACCGACCCGAACTTGTGCGCGGCCAGGGTGGTGCGGGGCTCGCCGTTCTCGTCGTACAGCATCAGGCTCGGACGGCCCTTTTCCACGGTCAGAGCGGCGCGCAACTTGCCATTCTCGTCCGCAAGGATGAAGGCATTGGCGCGGATAGAGGTCGCGACTCCGCCCTTCCCACTCACGATCGCCGCGACGATCCAGATCAGGGCGAAGACCCCCACCGCCAAGCCCGCGACGGCCAGCAGCCGCCGGTTGGGGCGCTTCGCGCGGGCGAGTTCCCGCTCCAGGTTTTCCAGGCGTTCGTCGGTCGTCACGACTTGCCCCCTTTCTCTGTCGCGCAGCGGTCAAGCCACGGCGCGCTTGCCCTGCCAAGGGAAAGGCCGCCGAGCCGGGAGGATTCCCGAGGATAGGATACACATTTGTGTCGGGGCGGCCATTACCATAGGCATATCGTAATGGTTCGGCGCGGGCGAGGCAAGGGGGGATTGGTTCCAACGCGGAATTCGGAATTCGGAATGCGGAACGAACGGCAACGACAACGTTCCAATGCGGAATTCGGAATGCGGAGTGCGGAACGTACTGAAACCACAACGGCAAGCAACAGCGCCGCGGCGCGCCGCGGCCTACTTCCTGCAACATGGTCATCCTTCGGAATGACCATGCCACCCACCGCTCGCTCAGCGTGACAGACGGCAAGGACAGGCGCCGCGGCGCGCCGCGGCCTACTTGCCTTTAAAGAACGGGCACGTCTCCTTCTTCACCTCGTCGGCCCAGAGGCGGATGGCGGTGATGACGCCTTGGTCGTCGAACGTGCCGAAGCCGACCCAGCCCCAGTCGAAGTTGGTGTCGGTGGCTTCCATGAGGGGTATGCTCATATCATCGAAAAAGACGCGTATGGCGCCGTCGCCGGCCTTGCGGACCAGGCGCACCTTGTGCCAGGTGCTTCCCCACTTGATGCCCTTGGTGGTCTTGGTGGCGATGGCGGTGCGCGGCTTGTCTTTGACGAGAAAGATGTTGTGGGCGTGCGGGTCGGCCTTGGTGGCGA
>CAYVAM010000064.1:0-21120 GCA_964449275.1 uncultured Anaerolineales bacterium | reverse complement strand
GGCGTCAACCCGCTCCGCGGCCAGAACAACGTCCAGGGCGCCTGCGACGTCGGCGCCCTGCCCAACGTGTACCCCGGCTACCGGAAGGTGGACGACCCCGCGAGCCGGGCCAAGTTCGAGAAGGCCTGGGGCGCCAAACTCAGTCCCAACGTCGGCCTGACCGTCGTCGAGATGATTGACGCCGCCGCCGACGGACGGCTCAACGCCCTCTACGTCGTGGGCGAGAACCCCATGCTCAGCGACCCCGACCTCAATCATGTCGAGGAGGCCCTCAAGAACCTCGACCTGCTCGTCGTCCAGGACATCTTCCTCTCCGAGACCGCCCAACTCGCCGACGTCGTCCTGCCCGCCGCCTCCTTCGCCGAGAAGGACGGCGCCTTCACGAACACCGAGCGACGGGTCCAGCGCGTCCGCAAGGCCCTCGACGCGCCGGGACAGGCGCGGCCCGATTGGCAGATCCTGTGCGATCTGGCCAGCCGCATGGGCTACGAGATGCACTACGACCACCCGTCCGCCATCCAGGACGAGATCGCGTCGCTCACGCCCTCCTACGGCGGCATCACGTACGACCGCCTCGAAGAGGGCGGCCTCCAGTGGCCCTGCCCCGACCGCGAGCACCCCGGCACGCCGTACCTGCACAAGGGCAAGTTCGCGCGCGGCCTGGGCAAGTTCCACGCCGTCTCTTTTCTGCCGCCCAAAGAGCCGCCCGACGATGAGTACCCGTTCGTGCTCTCGACCGGACGCGTCCTCCAGCATTTCCACACGGGCACGATGTCGCGGCGGTCGGACGTGCTCGACACACTCGTTCCGACCGGGACGATTGAGATTCACCCGGCCGACGCCGCACGCCTCGGCATCGCCGATTCCGACACCGTCCGCGTCGCCTCGCGGCGGGGGCAGATTCAACTGCCGGCCCGCGTGACCGATCGCGTCGCGCCCGGCACGACGTTCCTCGCGTTCCATTTCAGCGAGGCGCCGGCCAACCGCCTCACGATCGCCGCACTCGACCCCATCGCCAAGATCCCCGAACTGAAGGTCTGCGCCGTCCGCATCGAGCCCTGTCCGGCCGCCAAGTCATGACCGGCTCCGAGAACCGCGAAGGCCCCGTCCGCGGCTTGAGGGAGACGACACGCAATGATCACACCAAATGAGGCACTGAGGATCGTTCTCGAGAAGACGCCGCGCCTCGAGACCGTTGAGGCGCCGCTGCTCGATGCGGTGGGCGCGTGCCTGGCCCAACCGGTCGCAAGCGACATCGACCTGCCGCCGTTCGACAAGAGCGCGATGGACGGATATGCCGTGCGCGCGGCCGACGTGGCGGCTGCGCCCGTCGAACTTGAAATCATCGAAGAACTCCCCGCCGGCGTCGCACCGACCAAAACGATCACACCTGGCACGTGCGCCAAGATCATGACCGGGGCGCCCGTCCCCGCCGGCGCGGACATGGTCGTCATCGTCGAGGACACCGAGCCGGCCGGCGACGACCGCGTGCGAATCCTCGCCGCCCATCCCGACAGCCGCAACATCTGCGCCTGCGGCGAGGACATCCGCAAGGGCCGGACCGTCCTGGACGCCGGCCACGCCGTGCGCCCGTTGGAGGTGGGGCTGCTGGCCTCGGTCGGACGCGAGGGCGTAAACATCTATCGCCGCCCGCGCGTCGCCGTCCTGGCCACCGGCAACGAACTGGTGCCCATCACGGAGACGCCCGGCCCCGGCGAGATCCGCGACGCCAACTCCTGGAGCCTCCAGGCATGTTGCCTGCGCGCGGGGGTCGAGGCGGATTGCCTGGGTGTGGCGCGCGACAACGAGGACGACCTGCGCGAGAAAATCGCCGCTGGCCTTCAGCGCGATGTCCTCCTCGTCTCCGGCGGCGTCAGCATGGGCGAGTGGGACCTCGTGCCCAAAGTGTTCGATGAACTCGGCGTGGCGGTCCACTTCGCCACCATCCGGATGAAACCCGGCAAACCGACCGTCTTCGCCACACAAGGCGGCCGGATCATCTTCGGCCTGCCGGGCAACCCCGTCTCGACGCTTGTGGCGTGGCGCCTGTTCGTCTGGCCGGCGATTCGGAAGATGATGGGCCACCCGGACCCCGCGCCGCCGCCGGTTCACGGCAGGTTGACCGCCCCGGTAACGGTCGGCGGCAAGCGGACCTTCTTCATGCCGACCCGCCTTCGGAGCGACCGCTCCGGATGGACCGTCGAACCGGTCGCGACGCGCGGCTCGGCCGACCTGGTCGGTTTCTGCCGCGCCGACGCCCTTGCCATCCTCGACCCGGGGACATACGACGCCGGCGCCACCGTCCAAGCCGTGCCGCTCGAACTCTGACCAAAAAAGGTACCAGGTACCTTTTCTGTCATTCGGCGTTTTTGATGGCAAGAAGGCCGTTTTTGCCGAAAAGGTACCTGGTACCTTTTTTACACATGGTACCTTTTTTACACATCGGCAGGCGAGTTGGCGTTGGCCCAGGCGCTGAGCAGGTGGGGCGGGGGGGTGGGCGTCGCCACCTTGGGATGCTCCGCCAGAAGCGACGGCGAGAATCGGCCCTGGGCCGCCAGGTCTTCAAGCACGCCGCGAGCACGCAAATCGTAGTGCGCAAGAAGCGGCTCCACGCCCTTATCGGCCGGCAGTCGCGGCAGCGTCGCCCAGAGGCCGGGGGCGCGGGTCGAAAGCAGCCACCGAAGCGCGCCTTCCGAGAGGTTCGGCAGATCGCACGCCGCCACCAGCCACGAGACGTGCGGCGCCCAGCGCATGGCCGCCAGAATCCCCGCCATCGGACCGGCGGCATCCGGCACGTCAGAAAGGTGTACCGCGTCCGAGAGCGCTTCCGGCACGCGCCCTTCGCCCGCGATGACCACCCGCTCGGTCCCGGCGCCGAGCAACTCGGCGGTCCGCGCAAGCCACGTCACGCCGCCGGTTTCCATCAGGTGCTTGGGTGTTCCCATGCGGCTGCTGTCGCCACCGATGGGCACGCAACCATAGACGGGCACGCGGAGCCAGCGGCGGGTGAGCCAGCCGTCCAGGATGTGCCACGCGGCCTCGGCGCGGCCGGCGTTGCGTGGCAGCACGTTCAGGACATCGTCGGCTTCGGGCGGCGGGCCGTTCTCGCCCTCTCCGAGGAGCCAGATTCTCTCGCACCGGGCGCGCCGACGTCCCTCGACCAGGACCAGGTCGTACCGGCGCGCCAGGTTCGCCAGGCCCGACGCAAGCGCGACGGTCCCATCGGTATGCTTGCGAAGAAAGCCCTGCGTCTTGCCCTGCATGAAGACATCGGCCCCCGCCTCAAAGAGCCGGTGGCTGTCTTTGCCGGGCGTGTCCACCTCCAGGTGCGACCCGTGAACCTTGGCGACGACGACCGAGATGCCCTTGGCAAAGAGTCGCGGCAGAAGTTGTTCGATGAGCGTGGTCTTTCCGGACTCGTGGTGCCCGAAGATGCCGAAGATGGGAAGCGCGTCACGCACCGGCGTCCCCCGGCGCTCGCCCGGCTGAAGCGCCTTCGTCCGTCGGCCGGCCGCAGTCGGCCGGATCGCCGCGCAGTTTCTTGAGACCGTGGGGCAGGGCGGGCAGGATCGCCTCCAGGTTCTCGGTGGCCCCGCGCTTCGACCCCGGCAGGTTCACGATGAGCGTCGCGCCCCGGATGCCCGACGCGCCGCGTGAGAGCATGGCGTGCGGCGTCTTGGCGAGCGACGCCGCCCGCATCGCCTCGTCGAGACCCGGCGTCGGACGCTGGACGACCGCCCGCGTTGCCTCGGGCGTGACGTCGCGCGGCGCGAGGCCCGTCCCGCCGACCGTCACGACGAGGTCGATCGAGTGGCCGTCGGCGTAATGCCTGAGGCGCTCGGCGATCTCGTCCTGCTCGTCCGGGACGACCGCGTAGCGGTAGATGTGAAAGTCGAGTTCGTCTTCCAGCACCCGCGCGACCGCCGGGCCGGCGGTATCCTCCGTCAGCCCGCGCGCGCAGCGGTCGCTGACCGTCACGACGACCGCCTGGAGGCGCCGTCGCGGCACGAGGGCGACGACCTCGGCCGCATCGCCGACGCGGACCCGGCCGCCCTCCAGGACGCGGGCGAACAGGCCCGCCCGCGCCACAAGCCCGCCGCCCGGCAAACCGGCCATCTCGTCCGGCGGACACGCCTTCCCGATCTGCGTGATCGCCAGGACCACCTCCGCGCCTAGCCGCAGTCGCGACCCGAGGCCGAGTTCCGCCAGGTCGATGCCCGATGCGACCACGTTCTCGGCAAACGCCCCTGGCCCCACGTCGGGCAGCGTCCGTTGGACCGTGTCGATGTCCTCGGCCGCCAGCAGGCTGACCTGCCGATGCCACGGTCCGGCGTGTGCGTCGCCCTCGATGCCGCGGTCGGCGAGGAAGACCGCCGAGTCGCCCGGGCGCTTCGGCTCACCCCTTTTGTTGCTTGTGCAGAGGGCCTCAATCTTGGGCACCGGTTTCCTCCTGGCGCGTCCAGCGTCCGGACTTACCGCCTTCTTTCTCGAGCAGCCGCACGGGGCCGATCTCGGCGCCCTTGCCGGCCGACTTGACCATGTCGTAGACGGTGAGCGCGGCGACGGCGGCGGCGGTCATGGCCTCCATCTCGACGCCCGTCTTGGCCTCGGCCGACGCTTGGCTGCGGATGCGGACCCGCTCGCCGTCAAGCCGCACGTCCACGTCCACGTGGTCGAGCGGCAGCGGATGGCACAGTGGAATCAGCGTGGGCGTCTGTTTGGCGGCCGCGATGCCGGCGAGCCGGGCGGTCTCGAAGACGTTGCCCTTTGCGATGCCCCCGTCGCGGCGGAGGCGCTCGGCGACCTCCGGGCCGACGGTCACCCACGCTTCGGCGGCGGCGCGGCGGCGTGTGACGCCTTTGGCGCCGACGTTCACCATCCGCGACCTGCCGTCGGGTGCGACGTGGCTCAAGTTCGGCTCATCGGCCATGCGAAAACCCTCAACGCGCGGGGCAAGCCCCGCGGCTAACGAAGCGCCAGGGGCAAGCCCGGCGGCTAACGAAGCGCTGGGCTGCCGTCGGCTAACGAAGCGCCGAGGGCAAGCCCGGCGGCTAACGAAGCGCTGGGCTGCCGTCGGCTAACGAAGCGCCGAGGGCAAGCCCCGCGGCTAACGAAGCGCTGGGCCTAGTGTTCTGTCGCTGCTGATTTGCAGGGTGCCACTGGCTGCTTGTCAGCCAGTGCTTATTCGGTTTCACGGCACACTGGCGGACAAGCCGCCAGTGGCACCCACCGTTTCACGTGCGACAGAGCCCTACCCGCCGACGCGGCCCATGAGGCGCTGCTCGTCGAAGCGGCGGGCGTTCCGTTTGAGGCGAAGCGCCTGCTCGACGGCCTCGGCCAGGTGCGCTTCATCTTCCGGCGTCCGGGCCGGCAGGAGCCGCCGCACCTGCGGACCCTCCGCCTGAGCGAGGCACCCGAGCAGGCGGCCCGTGGCGGTCAGGCGCAGACGCCGGCAGCCCGCGCAAAACGGTTCCGTGCACGGCGAGATGAACCCGACGACGCCCTGGCGGCCGTCAGCGTCTATGGCCCGATAGTTGCGGCTCGAGCCTCCCGGGACGGGCGGCAGGGCGCGAAGTTCAAACGCCGACGCCACCTGTGCCCGGACCTCCGCCGACGAGACGAACCGGTCCTTATACCCGGCCTGCGCCACGCCGATCGGCATCAGTTCCAGGAACCGGACCGCGCAGCCGCGCTCGATGCCGAACTGCGCAATCGGGACCACCTCGCGGTCGTTGATCCCCCGCAGGACCACCGTGTTGAACTTGACGGGTTCAAACCCGACGAGGCCGGCCGCCGCGATCCCGTCGAGGACGCGGCCCAGGTCGCCGCCGCGCGTCAGCGCCCGGTACGTCTCGGCCTGGAGCGAATCGAGGCTGACGTTGATCCGGCCGAGGCCGGCCTGCCGAAGCGGCAGTGCCATCTCGCGAAGGCTCAGCCCATTGGTCGTCATCGCCAGGTCGGGTGCGCCGGCGTCGGCCAACATGCGGACCAGGTCCACGATGCCGCGCCGCACGAGCGGCTCGCCGCCCGTCAGGTGCACCTTCGTCAGGCCGAACCGGCGCTGGATGATGCCGACGAACTCGACGATCTCTTCCAGGCGCAGGACGTCGTCGTGCGCTGCAAGCGTCGCGCCGCCGGGCGGCAGGCAGTAGATGCATCGCAGGTCGCACCGGTCCGTGACCGAAACCCTGAGCGAAACAGGTTGAGGTTCCTGAGACACACTCATCCCCACGAGGTGCGGTCGGCGTTCTCCGCGATGGTCGCGACGGCCTCTTCCGTCGCCGTGGCGCCAGCCCCTGCCGGCGTGCGGCCCAGGCATTATACCCGCGAGGCGACCGCATTTCAGCGTCTAATCCTACGACGCCCCTTCGCGCGGCCCGTACGGGCTGCCTGAAGGGCTTTCCAGTGCGGGAGAACTGACATCTTGCACGACCGGCCGGGGGCCGCAGGGGCGCCCACATTGAAGAAACCCGCGTAAGCGGCCAGAAACTGCATCTGCCGGGCCGCCTGAGCGTCCAAAATGGCCGTTTCGGCCCCCCCAGACCGGAAAACGGTTTGACAAGTGGCCTCATATCGCTATTCTAGATCGTGCGGGTGCCGCTCACGACCGGCCAGGGTTAGCACTACTACGCTACCTGCGTCCGTGCCCGGCCGGGCGAGAAGGGGAAAGTTGCACGGAATGACTCCGAAGCAACGCAAAGCGGTCCGGACCGGCCGAGACCGGGTCACGGGGCCTGAGGCTGCGGTTCCCGACGACCATCGGGCCTTGCGGGCGCTCGTCCAGGTCAGCCAGATGGTCGCCGGCAGCCTCGATCTGGCCGACGTGTTGCGGTCTTCGATCCACGCGGCGGCCGAAGCCATGAACGCCGAGGCCTGCTCCATTCTCCTGAAGGACGCCGAGGCCGACGCCCTGCGGTTCCACATCGTGGACGGTCCGCAAACGCGCGGCCTGACCAGCGCGGCGGTGCCGATCGACGACCACAGCATCGCCGGTTGGGTGGCCAAGCATCAGGAGCCCGTCCTGATTCCCGACGCGTACCGCGACGCGCGGTTCAACTGCGACTGGGACGTGAAGACGGGTTTCCGGACGAAGTCGATCGTCTGCGCGCCGCTCATTTCGCAGGACCGTCAGGTTGGCGTCATGCAGATCCTGAACCGCCGCGACGGCGAGTCGTTCGACGGATACGACCTGGTCCTCTCGCAGGCCGTGGCCGGCCTCATCGCGGTCGCCATCCGCAACGCCGAGGAACACGAGGCGCGGATCAAGGCCGAGCGGTTGGCCACGATCGGCCAGACCATCGCCGGCATGGCCCACTGCGTCAAGAACATCCTGAACGGTCTGAGGGCCGGGTCCTACATCATCGACCAGCAGATGACCGACGAGGCCGACTCGAAGATGGCGCGAGGCTGGAAGATCGTCAGGAAGAACATGATGCTCCTCAGCAACATCGTGATGGACATGCTCAGTTACTCGAAGCAGCGCCGGCCGCTCTACCAGCCGTGCCGCGTAGGGGACCTCTGCGAAGACGTCGTCGGCCTCCTCCAGCAACAGGCCGCCGAGAAGGGCGTGACGCTCACGACGAGCAGCGACCTGGACAAGGTGAGCGTGGACGCGTCCGGCATCCGCCGATGTCTGATCAATCTGGTCGGAAACGCGATCGACGCTTGCAGCGACAGCGGCGGTCTGGTAAAAGTCGACGCCGTCGCCGAGACGGACGAGCGGTTCGTCATCCGCGTCCGCGATAACGGCTGCGGCATGGAACCGGAGGCGCGAGAGAAAATCTTCGATGCGTTCTTCTCGACCAAGGGGGGCAAGGGTACGGGGCTGGGCCTGGCCGTCACGAAGAAGATCGTCGAGGAACACGGCGGCGAGATCCGTGTCGAGTCGGTACGCGGCGAGGGCACCGAGTTTGCCCTCGTCCTGCTGGTAAGACCCGCCGGCGAGGCGAGCCGCTAACCACACGGTCTACCGCCCACCCCATGGAGGCGGGGAACAACAAGGAGCAACCGATGAGAAAAGCGCTTGTAGTGGACGATGAAAGCGACGCGAGGGAGTTCGTCCGGGCCATCCTTGAACCCGATGGCTGGGAAGTCCTCGAGGCCGAGGACGGCGCCGCCGGTATCGAGAAAGCCAAGGAAACCCAGCCCGACCTCGTGATCCTGGACGTCGAAATGCCCAACGTGAACGGCTTCCAGGTCTTTACGGAACTCATCAAACTGCCCGAGACCGCGGGCACCAAGATCGTGATGCTGACGGGCGTGGCCGACAAACTCGGGATGCGGTTCTCCGCCGACGACATGGGCAATTTCCTCGGCCGCCAGCCCGACGCCTACGTCGAAAAACCGATCGATCCCGACCAGTTCAAACGCGTCGTCCAGGACGTGACCTCCGGCGACTGAGGCGAGGGTTCCGGCGAAGGGCCATTTGACGTAAGTGTTTTTGCCCCCGGCGGCTCGGGGGGGTCACTTCCGGGGATTGGTGATGTCGAACACGTCTTTCGGGTCGATGTGCCTGCCGCCTGGTTCCGGATCATAGCAGACTTACGTAAGTCTGCTCAGCGGGTTTTGAGGCGAAGTGGTTTCCAGGGCGGGATCTTCCTGGCGGCCTCTTCGGACTGGAGCCATTTTCGCCAGGCCGCCTGGTTGTAGCCGAAGTCTTTGCCGGTCAGTTTCTTGAGCGCCGCCAGGACCTGGGGGTGCTCGGTCCGGACGCGCTGGTATTTGGGTATCACGTCCCCGTGCTGGGTCATGGCGATGGTCGTGGCAACGTCCACGATGTCGACCTGGGGCAGGTCGATGGTGGCCGTCGCGATGCCCCCGCCGGGGACGGCGGCCGTGACGACCGACTGTCGGAACCTGGGCGTGCCGACCATTTGTGCCCGGATGTCGAGTTGCATCGTGCCGCTCCAGATCTCGCCGCCCACCATCCGGACGTCTTCGGTGACCAGCCGCTCGACCAGGAGCCAGACGGCCTGCCGCTCCTCCAGCGTGGCCAGCGCGGTGGCGGCCCGGCCGCGAATGACCGGCACTTCGTCCAGCGCGAGGTGGGCCATAAGCCGGCCGGTCGGCTTCTCGCCGCTGTAGGCCTTCAAGGCGTTGACCGCGCGGCGGCGATGGGGCGCGCTGCCGTCGCCGACGGCGATCTCCTGGAGGTACGCCTGGGCCACGTCGGAGTCGGCCGAGGCCAGTTGCGTCAGCGCCTCGATCAACAGGCCGCGATACCGCGCGTTCGGACCGTACAGGACGCTGATCATGGGTCCGACGGCGGCCTCGTCCTCGATGGCGAGGATCTTCCGGCGCCCCTTCTGGAACTCGCCGGCGGTGTTGGCGCGCAGGTGGCGAATCTCGATCAGGCGGATCTTCTTGAGCCAACCGGTGTAGGCGGCGTCGGCGCTCTCCTTGCTCTCAGCGGCTGCGGCCGCGCACGCGGCGAGCGCCAAGACGGCAAGGACCAGGCACACCGACACCGGGCGTCTCATGGTATCCCCTCCACGGCGCAGCCCACGGATCCAGCGTTCTATTATACGACCAGGGCGGCTGCGCTGGGGGGATTTTCCGAGACGGCCACGCTTCGGGGTGTGACCACGGATTATGGCAGGCGTCGCGCCGTCAGGCAAAAAGGTTCCAGGAACCTTTTCCCTGAAGGGCCCGAAGGGTGCTACGCAGAAAAGGATCCTGGAACCTTTTTGCCCCGCCGCCCGCCAGTAAAAAGAGTCACGGTCACGCTTCGCCGGAAGCGAGGCGGTCGGCCTCGGCGGCGCCGACCTTCAGCGCCTGCCTGTTCAGGCCGAGGATTTTGCGTTTCCCGGGATCGGCGCCGAGTTTTTTCTCGAGCAGGGCCACGAGGTCTTTCTCGTCGGCCAGGTTCTTGAGTTTCGCCAGGGCCCCGAGCATGACCATGTTGGCCACACGGACGTTGCCGAGTTCGTTCGCCAGGCCCGAGGCGTCGATTCCCAGCAGCCGCGCACTGCCGTGCGCGTCGGTCGGTTCGACCATGCCGGCGTTCGAGAGGACGAGGCCGCCCGGCTGCACGATCGGCGCGAACCGGTCGTACGACATCTGGTTCATCACCACCAGGGTCGTCGCCTCCTCGACGACGGGCGACGCGATGGGCCGGTCGCTGACGCACACGTGACAGTACGCCGTCCCGCCGCGCACCTCCGTGCCGTACGACGGAAAGTAGGTAACCTCGTGGTCGTGCATGAGGAGTTCGGCGGTGAACTTGCCGAGTGTCATCAGTCCCTGGCCGCCGAAGCCCGAGAAGATCATCCGTTCGTCCACGTCAGCGCGCTCCTCTCTATTGCTGCCCGAAATCAATCCGCTCGGCCCACCGGTCGCTCCACGGATCATACGTCCGCACGGTCGCGGTATCAAGGTTCGGCAATCCCGCCGGACCTCGACTCTAGCCCTGTCCGGGAAGAAACCTGGAAAACCGAGGCGGTCTTCGGTTATCTATGGTTGCCGCAATGGCTCGGAGAACACAATGAACGCGAACGGCTTGCCCTGGATACGCCTTCTCCCTCTCGCCCTGTGCCTGCTCTCCGCCGCCCGCGCGCCGGCGGCCACCTTCCACGTCGCGCGCGACGGAAGCGATGCGTGGTCGGGTCGCCTGGCGCGTCCGAATGCCGACCGGACGGACGGTCCGCTGGCGTCGCTTATCGGCGCGCGGGACGCCATTCGAGGGCTGAAGGCCGCGACGCGGCTCAAGGAACCGATTCGGGTCATCATCGCCGACGGCATCTACACGCTGGACAAGGTGGTGACGTTCACCCCGCGCGACAGCGGCACGGAACGCGCGCCCATCCTCTACGAGGCCGCCGAGGGTGCGCGGCCCGTCTTTACCGCCGGGCGCGAGATCACCGGGTTTGCGGTCGGGGAGGACGGCACCTGGTCCGTCCGCCTGCCCGACGTTGCGTCCGGCAAGTGGACCTTCGAGCAACTCTACGTGAACAACCGCTGGGCAACGCGGGCCCGGTCGCCGAACACGCTCTACCACTACATGCTGCGGCGCGTCGGGCACGGCACCGACCCGCTGACGGGCAAGCCGGCCAACCTCGAGAGCCGGGCGTTCATCGCCCGCGCGGCCGACGTCAAACCGCTGCTGGCCCTGCCGAAAGAGCGTCTGTCGGACGTCGTCCTGGTGGCCTATCACTCGTGGGCGGTGGGCGTGCTCCGCGTCGGCCACGTGGACGCCGACACGCGCCGCGTCGTCCTGACGGGCGGCGCCCGCTGGCCGCTGTTCCGCTGGCAGAAGCAGCAGCGGTACCACCTGGAGAACTTCCGCGGGGCCCTCGACGCGCCCGGCGAGTGCTTCTGCGGCCGCGACGGCGTGCTGCTGTATAAGCCGCTGCCGGGTCAAACTCCGGCGAACACGAAGGTGTTCGCGCCGGTGCTGGAGCGGTGCGTGCGGTTCGCGGGAGGTCCGGCGGCGGGGCTGCACGTGCGGCACATCACGCTCCAGGGGCTGACGTTCCGCCACGCGGGGTTCCACATTCCGCCGCAGGGACACGCCGACGGGCAGGCCGCCGTGCGCGTCGGTGCGGCTGTCGAGGCCGACGCCGCGCGCGACGTCACGCTGCGCGACTGCGAGATCTCGTGCATCGGCCCGTACGCCGTGTGGTTCCATCGCGGTTGCCGCAACTGCCGCATCGAGAAGACCCTCATCCACGACATGGGCGCCGGCGGCGTCAAGATCGGCCACGGGTGGGACAACAACAAGCCCGACGCCGGCGAATTGACCAGCCACTGCGTGGTGGACAACTGCATCATCAACCGGGGCGCCAGGCTGTTCCGCGGGGCCATCGGCGTCTGGATCGGACACTCGGGCGACAACCAGGTGACCCACAACGACATCAGCGACTTCTTCTACACGACCGTTTCGGTGGGCTGGCGCTGGGGCTACGCCCACAGCGTGGCCAAGCGGAATATCGTCCGGTTTAACCATCTGCACCATTACGGCCAGTACGTGCTGAGCGACATGGGCGCCGTCTATACCCTGGGCCCGTCGGAGGGCACCGTCATCAGCGACAACGTGATGCACGACGGCTACAGTTACAGTTATGGCGGCTGGGGGATGTACACCGACGAGGGCTCCAGCAACATCCTGTGGGAGCGGAACCTGGTGTACAACGTCAAGACCGGCGGCTTCCATCAGCACTATGGCAAGGACAACATCATCCGCAACTGCATCCTGGCGTTCAGCACCGACGGCCAGATTCAGAGAAGCCGCGTCGAGCCGCACCGCTCCTTCATCTTCACGAACAACATCGTCTACTGGAAGGGCGGGCCGCTGCTGACGCGGCAGTGGAAGGATGGACACTTCGAGATGGACAGCAACCTGTATTGGGAGGCCGGCGGAGCGGAGGTCACGTTCGACGGCCTCAGCCTGAAGGATTGGCAGGCGAAGGGCCACGACCGCGCGTCGGTCATCGCCGACCCGAAGTTCGTGGACGCCGAGAGGTTCGACTTCCGCCTGCGGCCCGATTCGCCGGCGGGCAAGATCGGCTTCGAACCGTTCGATTACACGCAGGCCGGCGTGTACGGCGATCCCAAGTGGGTCGCACGGGCGAGGACCCTGAAAATGCCGGAGTTCGAGCAGCCCCCGCCGGCGCCCCGGGCCCCGCCGCTCACGTTTCGAGACGGCTTCGAGCACACGCCCGTCGGCGGCGGGCCGGAACTCTGCCGCGTCCACCTGGGCGGAAAGGGCGACGCCGTCGCCGTGACCGACAAGGTCGCCGCCGCAGGCAAACGCTGCCTGGCCGTCCGCGACGCACCGGGGCAGGAGCACGCGTTCAACCCGCACTTCTACTACGGCCCCGGCCACGCGAAGGGCGCCACGACGTTCGCGTTCGACATCCGGACGGCCGACGATACGAAGATGTCTCACGAATGGCGCGGGCCCGGGCACCCCTACAAGGTCGGACCCACCCTGGCCATCGACAAAGGCAAACTGTCGGCCGCCCACAAGCAGGTGATGACGCTGCCCGCCGGCCAGTGGACTCGCCTGGCGATTACCTGCGGCGTCGGACCGGATTCGACCGGCACGTGGGACCTGGCCGTCACGCTTCCCGACGGCAAGGCCCGGCGCTTCGAGAAACTTCCGATCATCCACAAGGACTGGAAACGTCTGGACTGGCTGGGCTTCTCGAGCACGGCCGATTCAAAGACGACGTTCCACCTGGACAATCTGGCCCTGACGAACGAGTGATTGGCTATCAAGGGCCGCTCAAGTCACAGCCACTTGACGCCCGGATGCGGTTCTCAGAAGGGTCAGGGCAAAACACGCGCCCTCGGCGCCCGCGCGTTCAAGGGTCAGGTCGCCGCCCATGTCCCGTGCCAGCCGCCGCGCCAGCGCCAGTCCCAGCCCGACGCCCGGGGCGCTGGCCGCCGCGTCGCGGGCCGATTTCGAGAACGGCCGGAACAGACGCCGGGCCTCGGCGCGCGAAATCCCCGGCCCGTGGTCGCGGACCGTGAGGACGGCGCGGCCGTCCGCGAGAGACGCCGTCAGGTGGATGCGCCGGTCCGAGGCCGAGGCGGCATACTTGCACGCATTGTCCACCAGGTTGAACAGGATTTGCTCGACGGCTGAGACGCGCGCCCATACGGCGGCGGTTCCGACCGCTTCGGGCACCTCGACGACGAGTTCCATGCCCGCCCCGCGGGCGCGCCGTTCGAGACGATCGCGAACCCGGCCTGCCAGGTCTGCGGCCGTCACGCGCTCGGTCTCGCCGCTCGTCCGGCCCCGCTCCAGGCGCGCATACGCCAGGACATTCTCGACCATGTGCGTCAGGCGCTCGGCCTCGGCGCGCAGCGTTGTAAGGTACCGGCGCCGCTTGTCCTCGTCGGTGACCATGCCGTTGGCAAGCATCTCGGAGTACATGCGGAAGGTGGTCAGAGGGGTGCGCAGTTCGTGTGTGACGGCGGAGACGAAATCGCCCCGCCTCTCGCTCAGACGGACGGCCCCCGTCAGAAGCAGCCCGACCGCTACCGCGCCCCCGAGCACGCACACCCATGCCACCAGGAGCGACAGGGCCACGGGCGAGAGGCCGTCGGCTTCGCCAACGGGCACCTTGCCGGGGATGAGCCGGACGGGAATGGCGGCCAGCCGCCGCGTCCGGTCCTTGTCGGGATCGCCCGTGACGGGCATCAGATCGGCCAGGGGCACGAGGTCGAGCACGCCATCGAGGAGCCACGCGCGAATGGCCGGCCAGTCGAGCCACACGCCCTGGAGGTAGTCGGCGTCCTCGATCCGCGCCCACCGCACCAGGAGCAGTTCGCCGCCCATCCACAGGGGCCGCATCACGGTCACGCCGGCGCCGGAGGCATCGAGGTTGCCGGTGATCTGGATATTGATGTCGCGGCTGAGGGCGTCCATCTGCTGCCGCCGGGCCTGCCACTCCTTGACGTTTCGCCAGGCCTGGGCCACCTGCTGTTGAGGCGGCGGCTGGGCCTGGCCCTGCGCCTGCTGCGGCGGGGCCTGGGGTTGGGGGCGCTTCTGCTGCGGGGCCTGCGGCCCGTCCTGGATCTCCTGCTGCGGGTCCGCCATCGCGACGTCCGTCATTGACGGCATCGGCTCGGGCCGCACGGCGAGCGCTGTCTCTAACACGTCGCGGCTGACAAACGTCCGGAGCCGTTCGAGCCGAGACTCGGCCGCAGCCGTGCTCTTCGCGCTCACCTGCTTCGGCAGGGCGTGGCCTTCCACGTCCTTCGACAGCGACGGAGCCTGCGGCGAGGTGAGACGGCCCTTCGGGTCGATCTGGAAGTGGAGCCGGACGTACGGCGACGTCTGGACGAGGATCGGCGACGGCACCTGCGGCAGGGGCCCCGCCCACGCCCGGAATTGCCCCACGTCCACCGGCCGGAAGGCGGTGTAGTCGGCGGGCGGCCGGGCGCTTTCCTGAGCGATCAGCAGCGCCAGCGCCGACTCCATTCGCCACAACGCCAGCCGCACGTTCTCTTCCCGAAGCGCGAGACGCTTCGCCTCGGCCTGGGCCCGATCCAGGCGCAGGACCTCGCGGCTGATCCACGCCATGGCGGCCAGGAGCACCGCCAGCGCGACGGCGAAGAGGACGGCGATTTGCCACGGGCGTTTCATCCGCTCGCACTCCGCGCTGCGAACATGTACCCCGTGCCGCGGACGGTCAGGATCACCGACGGGTCCGAAGGATCGTCGTGAAGTTTTTCGCGCAGGCGAGCCACGTGCATGTCGATGGTGCGGGTCGCCACACCCCGCGGGTCAAGCCGCCAGACCCGCGTGAGGATCTCGTCGCGTGAGATGGCCCTGCCGGCGTTGGCGGCCAGATACTTGAGGAGCGAGGCCTCGCGCTGAGAGAGTTCCTCGCGTCCGCCGGCGTCGAAACGCACCTCGCGGCGCGCCAGGTCCGCCTCCCCGCCCGGAACCTTGACCACCGCAACGTCGTCCGGCCGCTCGGGGCTGCGGCGAAGGACGGCCTCGACCCGCGCCAGCAGTTCCTTCACGCTGAACGGTTTGATGACGTAATCGTCGGCGCCCAGGCGCAGGCCCTGGACGCGGTCGTCCTCCGAGCCGAGGGCCGTCAGGATGATGACCGGAAGCGTCGGCCGCTCCGTCCGGACGGCTCTCAGAATCTCGAGGCCGTCCGGGCCGGGCAGCACCAGGTCGAGCAGAATGAGGTCGCACTCGGCCTGGCGTGCCAGCCGCAGACCGTCATCGCCGTCTGCGGCCTCGAGCGGCGTGTACCCGACGTACGAGAGGGCATCGACGATGCCGGCCCGGATGGCATCGTCGTCTTCAACAACCAGGACGGTCCGCTGCTGCATGTTCGTGCTTCCCTCGAAACCATGTCGCACGGGCCGCTGTGCGCCCGCGTGCAATCATTCTACCTCGTGGGCCACACAACACAATGTTGCGCGCACCGGTAGCCGGAGCATGACCCGCTACAGGTAGTATCGTACACGATACCCCTTGCGCGGGTAACGACTTTGTAACGATCTGACGGCCGGGCGCGGTGGGCAAGACTGCCCACCGCGCATCGACTTGCTCCCTGTTCTCTGCTTCGAACCCGCGGGGCAAGCCCCGCGGCTAACGTCAGCGCGACGGGACGTAGCGCTCGTAGGTGTACGTCAACTCCCTGGTCTCGCGTGGTTCGAGCGAGATCTGCCACCGCACACGGCCGCGCCGCTCCAGCAGTTTGAGTTTCGATGTATCGAGCCAGATGGCTCCGCGGTCGGACGCGTCGGTCGGTTTGCCGGTGATGCCGGCCTCGATGATGATGTCCACGGTTTTCTTCTCGTAGTTGCGGACCTTGAGGCGGCCGTCGATCGTCACGAGGTCGAGCCAGTAGTCGTGCGACGGCGAGTACGCCCGGAGTTTGCGGTCGGTCTCCTTCTCGGTCTGGTCGTGGGCGACGTTGACGGCCGCCGTCACGGGGATCTCGACCTTGCCGCCGCGCGGCGTGTACTTCAAGAGGTCCTCGCTCAGAGGGCTCGTGCCGCTGACGGCCAGGCACGGGCCGGTCGTCCAGGCGGTGTCGGTCGCGTTGTGCAGGACGAGGAAGTGTTTCATCCGCTCGGGCGGCGACCAGCGGTACAGGTGGGCGTATTTGATCCGCTTCGTGAAAAGCGTGACGATGGCCTTCTCGCCCCGGCGGACCGTCAGGTTCTTCTTCGTGTAGACGGTGAAATCGGTGCCGGCGACGGTTGCCATTTGCGGCAGGTTTCCGACGGCCGCCTTGACGTCGCCGCCGCCTGCCACGGGCCGATCGACGACGTTCGGCGGCATGCCGAACTGGTTCGCCCGCTGGAGGTTCGACGTGATGGCGGCGCGGCTGGCGATCTGTGTCCGAACCTGCGCCGGTGCGACCGCGGCGCCGATCGTCCGGATGATCTGACCCACCGCGACGGGCGCCAGATAATCGGTGTGGACGAAGTGCGGCACGCCGACGACGAAGTTGACGTCGGCGTGGATCAGGTCCTCGGCCATGTTGACGAGCGTGCCGCGCAACACGAGTTCCGCCGTCTCCTCGTCGATTACCTTGAGCGTGTATTCGGGGATCCACGTGATGCCCTTCCTGAGGTACGCCATGCCGATCTTCGCCCGTTTCGGCGGCTCCTCGTCGCGGCCCGTGAGGTGGACGCGGACCGGCAGTTCGAGAACTCCCAGCCGCTTGACCCCTTCGACCGGGACGGCGAAGGTGTTGGTGTCGGTTTCGAGTGCGGCGAAATCGCGTTCGACCGACACGAGCCGTCCTGCGGCCGTCCGCTCGCCGCCTTTGTGGGTGTAGGTCAGTTGAACCTTCAGGTGCAGGCAGGATCTCAGGCGCGCCCGCTTGGTTTCCAGGTCCTTCGGGGCGTCGATGCCGTCGAACTCGACGACTTCGCCCGGCCCGGAACCGACAACGTCCACCGTCTCCTGGAGCGAGTGCGAGTAGATGGCCAGCGTGCCGAACGTTGCGGGCGGAACCTCACGTGCGACGCACCAGCCGTCGCGCAGGCCTACCTCCCCTTCCCGGACGAAGAACCCCAGGCCGTTCTTGAAGACCGCGACGCTCGTCACACGCGGTTCCCAGAGATACGGGTTCTCGTCCCCGTCCGCCGCCGCGCCGGCCCCCGCGGGTGGCGCAGCAGCGCGTGCGGGCGCGGCCGCGCATGCGGCGGCAACGAACACCAGCCACACGGCAAGCGCGACGGTTGCCGGATGCTTCAGCCGGCATCTTCCACGTGAGTCTCTCATCAGACACCTCCTTTCGTGCGGTTCGTTCCAGACCACGTTCCTACCTGCTTATAGACTCGCAGGGGGCCGCTGCGTCGGTAACGGCCGCGTAACGGGGCGTGCGGATAATCTGCTTGCACGCGGATGGGTCGGTCCTAATCCTACAACGCTCCTTCGCCTTTTTGTCCGCCTGGTGGCCTTCCCAGGCCACCAGGAACAGGCATAAACTGCGTTCGCGGCGGCCTGGGAAGGCCGCCGCGCAAGACTTACGTAAGTCCGCTTAGACTTCGGACGATGAAGGGCGGCAAGCAGGCCTTATCGTATCCTGCGCTGCCGGCCCCCGGTTGGCAACGGCCGAACGCCGGGGAGCGGGGCTGTGCCGGCCGTCGGCAGAGCGAGGGATCTCAGGAACCTTCGGACTCCCAAGCCTCTGCCGGGGTTAGACTATTGGGGCGGCGTGTGCGCGGCCGGTCTCCCGACCGCCACCTGAAGGATGCAGAACCGTCTCCAGGAAGAGGGAGACAACCATGCCCATCGGCCCCGGCCGTTTGACGCGCCGAGACGCCCTCAAGCGGGCTGCCGCCGTCCTTGCTGCGCCCTGCGTGCTCGCCTCATCCGCGCTCGGCAAAGACGGGGCCACGGCGCCGAGCGAGCGTATCACGATGGGGTTCATCGGCATCGGCGGCCAGGGCGGCGGCCACCTGACGGGCGGGGCCTGGACGTACCTGCCCGGCGGATACCTCGGCCGCGGCGACATCCACGTGCTCGCCGTGTGCGACGTGTGGCGGTCGCGGTGCCAGAAGGCCGAACAGCGCGTCAACGGCTACTACGCCACCCAATTCGCCAAGGGCGCCTACAAGGCCTGCAAGGCGTACAACGATTTCCGCCAGATCCTGGCGCGCCGCGACATCGACGCCGTCCTCATCGGCACGCCGATTCACTGGCACGCCCTGATGACCATTATGGCCGCCAAGGCCGGCAAAGACATTTACTGCGAGAAGCCAACGGCCGTCACGATCCGCGAGAGCCAGGCCGCACGCGACGCCCTGCGCCGGTACGGCCGGGTCTTTCAGGCCGGGACCCAGCAGCGGTCGGAGTACGGGGGCAAGTTCCGCAGGGCTTGCGAGTACGTCCGCAGCGGACGCATCGGCCAACTGAAGACCGTCTACGTGAACAAGGGCGGCGGCGGCATCACGTGGCGCAAGAGTTTCGGCAAAGGACGCCCCGTGCCCGACGGACTCGACTGGGACCTCTGGCTTGGCCCGGCCCCCTGGTCGCCGTATGAGGGGCGTCACGACGCGCACCTGTTCGGCTTCGGCGGCATCAACTGGGGCCAGCACCACTATGACATCGTCCAGTGGGCGATTGACGCCGACCGCACTGGCCCCGTCGAGATCCGCATCGACGAGGGCAGACTCTCCTACCACTACGCCGGCGGGGTCGTCGTCAACGCCTGGGGGTACCCGGGCGAAAGGGTGGGCGGATCGGGCGGCGCCACCTTTGTGGGTACGGAAGGGCGAATCGCCGTCGACCGCGAGAACCTGGTGGCGTATCCCTCGACCATCCTCAAACGGCCGCTCGGACCCGACGATGTCCGGCTCTACTACAGCAACAGCCATTCCGGCAACTTCCTGGACTGCGTCCGGACGCGCAAACGCCCCATCTGCGACGCCGAGACGGCCCACCGCGCCATCAGCGTCCATCTTTTGGGCGGCATCGCCCAGCGGCTGAAGCGGTCGCTGACGTGGGATCCCCGGAAGGAGTACTTCCCGGAAGACGACAAGGCCAATCGGCTGATGTCCGTCGCCAAACGGTCGCCCTGGCGAATCTGAGGCCCCGCCGGGCAAGGAGGCTGACGATGAACCGCCTCACCGCATGTGCCGTCACGATGGGCGCCCTTGTGGCGATGGTGCCCGCGATGCTGCTTTGCGCGGCCGAGAGCAACGAAGAGGCCCGGCTGGTGGGCATCCTCGAATCGAACGCGTCGCCGGCAGAGAAGGATGCGGCCTGCGTCCGGCTGAAAGAGATCGGCACCGCCGCTTCCGTTCCCGCGCTCGCGTCTCTGCTCACGGATCAGGACCTCTCGCACTCGGCCCGTTACGCGTTGGAGTCCATGCCGTATCCCCAGGCCGCCGAGGCGCTGTGCACCGCGCTAACGAAGACGACGAGCGAGACCCGCGCCGGCATCATCGACTCGCTCGGCGTCCGCGCCGAACGGAAGGCGGTGCCCGCGTTGGCGGGACGGCTCGCCGACGCGGACGCGATGGTCGCCTCGGCGGCCGCCACAGCGCTCGGCAGGATCGGCGGCGCCGAGGCCCTCCGGTCGCTTCGGGCGGCGCCGTCCACGGCCCCGGCCGACGTGCAACACGCCGTCGCCGACGGCCTGCTCTCTTGTGCCGACTGGCTGCTGGCCGGCGGCGACAGGGCCGGGGCCTCGGCCGTCTACCGCGAGATGTACGACCCGAAGCGGTCCGAACACGTTCGGACGGCCGCCTACCGCGGCCTTGTCCTGGCAGCCGGCGACCGCGCGGTCGCTCTGGTGACGGCGGCGCTTGCGGGCAACGACAAGGCGGGCCGGCTTGCTGCGCTCCAACTGGTCCGCGAGATCGGAGGCCGGGAGGCAACCGAGGCGTTCGCCGCCCTTTTGGGAAAGGTTTCGCCGCCGGTTCAGGTGGCTCTCATCGAAGGGCTGACCCAACGCGGCGACGTTGCGGCTCTGCCGGCTGTGGTGGCGGCGGCGAAACGCCCCGACCCGGCGGTTCGCCTTGCGGCGATCAACGCGCTGGGGGCGCTGGGCGATGGTTCCGCGGTGCCGTTGCTTGGCGAGGCGGCGGTCTCGGGCCACGGTGCCGAACAAAAGGCGGCGCGGGAGGCACTCAGCCGTCTGCACGGCGGCAAGGTGACCCAGACCATCCTCGCGCATCTCGCGAAGGCGCGCCCCGCCGTCCAGTTCGCGCTGGCACGGGCATTGGGTGACCGGCGCGACGCGTCGGCCGCGGCGGGCCTTCTGAAGATGGCCGAGGCGCCCGACGAATCCGTGCGGGTGGCCTCCATTCGGGCGCTGGGGCTCCTGGCGGACAGAGAGACCCTGCCCGAACTCCTGGGTCTCCTCGCACAGGCGAAGGCCGAGGCCGTCCGCGAGGCGGTCGAGACGGCACTGGCCGCTGTCTGCAACCGCAGCACGCAGCCCGAGACGTTGGCCGCGCCCGTCCTGGCGACCATGAAGGGGGCGAGTGTCGCTGACCGCTGCGTCCTGTTGCGCGTCCTCGCGCAGACGGGCGGGTCCGAGGCGCTGGGGGCGATCAGGGTCGGCGTCCGCGACACCGATGCCGCGATACGGGATGCGGCTATCCGAGCCTTGGCCGACACGGCCGGCCCCGCCGCCGCCCGCGACCTGTTGGGCCTGGCCCGCGGCGCACCGAGCGCCGCCC